>JBAROU010000203.1:0-3025 GCA_049642385.1 Dehalococcoidia bacterium
CACCGCCAGCACCTCGTCGTCGTGCGTCTTCGGCGTGACCTTCGGGATCACGTGGGCGACAATGCCGTCCGGGCCTACGATGAAAGTGGCCCGAAGAGCGCCGTGATAACGGCGCCCGTACATCGACATCCTCCAAGGGAGGGGTCGTGCGCTCATCCGTTCGTCGGCGAAGCGGCGCGCCGCGCATCCTGCATCGTCAGGACGGTCACCGTGTCGGCGCGCTCGTCGTACTCGTAGACGATCAGCAGCCACGACCACGGGCCGAGCACGTACCGCGTTCCCTCCCAGCGGCCATTGAGCGCGGGCCCGAGCTTTGGGAAGCGTTCGAGCGGGTGCAGCCGCCGCGCGACACGCTGAGGCGTGTTCGGCGGCAGCTCATGGGTGAGGATCAGCTCGCGGAGGTCTTCGACAGCCGCCGCGGCCAGCCGGATCTGCGCCACCTACAGCTCGTCGAGCCCGACCGTCTCGCCGCGACCGGCCTGCTCGCGACCGAGCTGCATCCGCTCCCACGCGCCGGGAATGCGGTCGAGCACCGACACAACATCCGTCGGCTCACGCTCCAGCTCTGCAAGCGCTTCCGACAGCAGCGTCAGCGCAAGGTCGTCCTGCTGCGCATGCGCACGCTCGGCGAGCGCCGCCAGCCGGGCGGCCGACTCGTCATCAAGGTCGAGGTGGATCTGATGAGCCATGTCATCAGGGTACCGAGCAAGACTCCGGAGTCCACAGCACCTGACTGTCGGGCGACCACGCGAGGCCGCATCATGTCCTGCATGAGAGACGTACCGGACCTCACAGATGCGCAAGTCCAAACGCTGAACCGCAAGCTCTACGAGATGGAGCCATGGATCTTTTTCCAACAGCGCCTGGCACACCTCATGCTTGCCGCAGACCAGGATCGCTACCGCGCGATCTTCCAAGAGGGCGTGTCCGCTGGCGGAGTGACCCTCAGAATCGAGAGTTCTCGCGATGAGCCCCCAACGCCCGAGCAGTCGATCGTTGCTATCGAGTCAGAGGTCCTGCTGCATCACTCTTCCGAGACGCTGCTGCGATTCGTTCACGCCCACGCAGGGCCGAGCGCTTCTCCGTGGGTACGCATGGCGTCGCTCACGAGCCACAAGAAGTTCAAGAGCTGGGTCGCAGCAGCGATCCTCGACGCACCCGATGAGGACTTGCTCCGACTCTGCGAGGAGACGTTTGCCGTCGAGTCGAGCCGCGCAGATGGCCTCGATGCCTGCGCCTCATATCTCCGGCTTCTCGGAACGCACTTCGTCGATGCCGACTCGTACAACGCCGCCAAATACGGGATGGGCCTCCGCGGGGGGAACCACCGTCTCGGACTTGAGATCGATGGCTGGAGAGTGCTCGACTGCGACGGCGTCACTGTGGACTGGCTGGCGTGCTGGCCGCGCGACGATCCGGAACAAGCGCCGCGTTGGACGCAGGTCTCACGCTTCCTCGACCAAGACGCCACGATTGCCCTGATCTACACAGCCACGATGCTGATGCGCAGCATCTGGATACGCGGACGAGCACGCCACTTGAGTGAGCCCTTGGAGAAGGTCTACCGTCCTACGCCGCCGGACGACCTCTTCGCTTCTCGCGGCCTTCGCCATCACGTCATCGCAGACGTCTACGAACCGTTTCCGGCTGATGGCGAGACGCCGCACCTCCACTTCGTCTCGGCAAACCTGAGAGCCCCACCTGAAACCGAGGAGAACGCGAGACCTGACAAGCCGACAATGGACTGAGGCTATGGGGCGACTGCTCAGGCTGCCGCCAACTGCTCCAGCGCCGCCAAGACCTCATCGTCGTTCTCGCATAACTGTGGGGATCACGTCGCGCACGATCTCGTCCGGCCCGATGACTCGGTGGCGCGAAGCGCGCCCATATACCTGCGCCCGTACGCCGCCGCGAGCACTGCAAGACCGCCAACCTCCTCGTCCTACCGAAACTCGAGACCAGGGGGAGGGTCGCGCCTTTCGGCCAAAGTCGTCACGAAGCGCGGAAGGTCATCGACCCAAGCGGCGAACTTCCTCACGCTCGGGCTCTCGATCTGACCATAGTCCATGGCATCAGCGATGAGCTGCCGCGACTCTCGGACCATGCTCGCCCCCGGCCATTGCAGCGGCAGAAGAGCGAAAAGCAAGCAGAACCATGCCACGTTGTCAGAGACAGCCAGCAGTGCAATGAGCGCAACCAGCGGCGGTACCAACGCCATCCGGAACTCACCGTCCGATTTCCGACGGTCGACCTCCGAGAACAGCGCTTGGTGGTCTCCGACGAGGAGGGTCGGCGGAAGGTCAAGCTCGCGCTCGACGTCTTCAAAAGCGGCGTTTGACCGCGCCTCGATCTCGCTAAGTAGATCCTGATGGACCTGCTCAGAAAGCGTCGGCTTAAGCTCAGATGCCGACGCTAGCGCCCGGTGGTAGACATCGCTCAACGTTCGCTCAAAACCCTCGAACACAACGTTGCCGTACCACCGAAAGTACAGCCAGTCCCAACCGATTCCCAACCCAGCAGAGAGTGGCAGGGCTATTGCGCCGCTAAGAAAAGCAGCAAGGCTCGCGGCGATGCCAACCCCGAATACCCCGAAGTAGCCGGCGAGATCGTATGCCGCGGCTGCAAGCGCATCATCGGGGCGGCGACGGAGATCCGGCTGCAATACCAGCCAGCCGAACAGCAGCCACAGGTAGCCGGAGACGAGCGTTGCGCGGACATGGCGTATGCCGGGCAGAATCTCGCTCAGCAGGGGCATGAGAGCCAGGCATCTTGATGCACTGCGAGCCGATGCGTCGCAGATGACCGCCCGCGTGGGCAACAGGGCCGGTGTTCCCGGACCTCGCTCCGAACCTGGGCCGACGCTTCACGGTCACGAGATGACCGCCAGGACTTGGTGGTCCTACGCCGCCGCCAACTGCTCCAGCACCGCCAGCACCTCGTCGTCGTGCGTCTTCGGCGTGACCTTCGGGATCACGTGGGCGACAATGCCGTCCGGGCCTACGATGAAAGTGGCCCGAAGAGCGCC
>JBAROU010000208.1:0-4876 GCA_049642385.1 Dehalococcoidia bacterium
CGATACGTCTGTGGCCGTGCGCTGGCTGAGCGATCGCGGCTACGACGTGATCGCGCTGACGGCGGACGTCGGGCTCGACCGGGACAAGGCGACGGTGGAGCAGCGCGCGCGCGCAGCCGGCGCGGTCGACTTTCGGATGATCGACGCGCGCGAGGACTTCATTCGCTACTTCGCGTTTCCGGCGCTGGCCGCGGGCGCGCTGTACCAGGGCGTCTACCCGCTGGCGACGGCGCTGGCGCGACCGCTCATCGCGAAGCTGATGGTAGATGTCGCGCGCGAGACCGGCGCGGCGGCCGTCGCGCACGGCTGCACCGGGAAGGGCAACGACCAGGTGCGCCTCGACGTGAGCGTGCAGGCGCTGGCGCCGGACCTGCGCATCGTGGCGCCGGTGCGCGAGTGGGAGCTGAAGACGCGCGATGCGGAGATCGAGTACGCGCAGCAGCACGGCATCGAGATTCCGGTGACGAAGGAGAGCTCGTACTCGACCGACGAGAACCTGTGGGGGCGGAGCATCGAGTCGGGGCCGCTGGAGGACCCGTGGGCAGAGCCGCCGGAGGACGCGTTCGGCTGGACGCGATCGGTGGCCGATGCGCCGGATGAGCCGGTGTACATCGAAGTAGGCTTCGCGCACGGGATGCCCGTTTCGCTCGACGGTGACGAGATCGACGGCGTGGCGCTCGTCGCGCGGCTGAACGAGCTGGCGGGCGAGCACGGCGTCGGGCGTATCGACCACGTGGAGGACCGGCTCGTCGGCATCAAGTCGCGCGAGATCTACGAAGCGCCGGCAGCGGTGACGCTGTTGCGCGCGCATCAGGCGCTCGAAGGGCTGACGCTGTCGAAGCAGCAGCTCCGGATGAAATCGACCATCGCGCAGGAGTACGCCGACCTGATCTACAACGGGCTCTGGTTCACGGCGCACCACCAGGACCTGGCGCACTACGTGCAGTCGACGCAGCGGCACGTCACGGGCACGGTGCGGATGCGGCTGCACAAGGGCCAGGCGACAGCCGTCGGCCGGCAATCGCCGCGCAGCCTATACGCGATATCGTTGGCGACGTATGGCGAGGGCGACCAGTACGATCAGTCGACGGCGGAGGGGTTCATCCACATCTGGGGGCTGCCGGTGCGCGTGCAAGCGCAAGCGCAGCTGCTGGCGGAGGCGGACGACCCGCTCCGAATCGCCGCGCCGTCAACGGATGAGTAGCGGATAAGCGGATACAAGAAGCGGACCGTTTCCTCCAAATCATGCTCCCTATCGCCCATATCGCGTCTGCGCTGCTGGTAAACCGAATCGCCGGGCTGGACGACGACCCGATGCCTTCGATCGCGGGCGCGCTGGTGCCGGACGCGCTCGACAAGACGCTCTCGTGGGTGTTGGGCGCGACGCCATCCGCTCGCTACATCGGGCACACGCCACTGCTCGCCGCAGGTGCGGCGCTCGTCGCGGCGCCGATCGTTGGCCGGCGGCGGGCGGCAGCGTTCGGCGTGGCCTACATCGCACACCTCGTCGGCGACCTGTGGGAGCACGGCCACGTGCCGTGGCTGATGCCGCTCAAGCACTACGAGGAGAAAGGCGAACGGTGGCAGCTCCACATCACACCTGGTTCGGCGCTTCTGGAGCTGCTGGGCGCGGCGTACATCGCGTTCCTGGCGAAGCACGGGCGCGCGGCATCGCGTTCGGACGACCTTGCCTCACTTGGTCAAGTTGAGTAGACTGCAGGTGATCACTGGTCGGGACAACGAACGGCCTGACAGGGCCGTTTCGTGTATGTCCCACATAAGGAAAGGGAGCAATCACCTTGTCGTTTGCTGACAAACAACTCACCTGTCGAGACTGTAGTAACCCGTTCATCTTCACGGGCGGCGAGCAGGAGTTCTACGCGAGCAAAGGGCTCCAGAACGAGCCGGTGCGCTGCCCGCCCTGCCGCTCGGCGCGGAAGACGACGCGCCTGACGGAGCCTGAGGAGGGCTACGTGCGCTACGGCGTCTTCGCCAGCTTCGGCGGGCGGACGCCTCGCCAGATGCACCCGGCGACGTGTGCGGAGTGCGGGATGATGACCGAGGTGCCGTTTCAGCCACGCGGCGACCGGCCGGTTTACTGCAGCAACTGCTACAACAAGCTGAAGGGAACGGCAGAGGCGGCGCAGACCGAATCGGCTTCCTCGTAAGCACGGGCACCACGACATTCCTAGCGAGGCCGTCCCGAATCGGGGCGGCCTCGTGGTAACTGGCTCGCTGTCACGTATCTTGCTACAAGAGCGCGGACGCTTCGACAAGGGGTGTTATGAGACATCAAGAAGGATGTCCTGCCGCCACACCCGCCCAGGAATATCAATTAATTTGGGGGACACCCCCCAGCCCCCTGCAGCGGGCGCTGCCCCCTACACCCCCGGGATGCTGCGCTTGAGTCGCCCGAACCTACCGGGAAGCGAAGCCCGTCGGCCTAGCGTCGCTTTGGTGCAGCGCGTCCTGTATCATCGACGCGTGATCCTGCCCCGCGAACGACTACTCCAGCTCGCGCGCCTGATCGGCATCGATGCCTTTACCGAGCGCTTCGGCGCGCCCCAGACGGCCGAGCCGGAGGACGACGCCCTACGATCGCTCGTCGGTGAGCGACTCGAGAGCATCGCGGCGCGGCTCGTGGAAGAGGCGGCGGCGAGCGATGATGTGATCGACCGGACAAGCGCCGATTCGTACCTGGAAGACCGGCTGGCGACGCTGGGAGAGCTGCTATCGAGCGAGCAGGTCGCTCGGGTGCGGGTGGCGTTCACAGCGGCGACGGCGGGATGGGACTAGGCGGCCTGGGCGACGAACACCGCGTAGTTCTGGTAGCGCCAGACGCAGTCGACCGGGTCGAAGCCGGCTCCCTGTAGCAGGGCGAGCTGCGCGGGCAGGGACTCATAGTGGTCGAAGCGCTCCATGTGACTGATCGTCTCGGCGATTTTCGCTTCTGTGACGCCGTTCCCACGCGCGAAGTCGAGCCAACCGTCCCAGTTGCGTTGCTGCATGTAGGGCACCTCCGCCAGCAGCTCATCGCCTAGGACAAAGATGCCGCCGGGCGCGAGCGCACGTCGCAGGCGCCCGTAGAGGGCAACTTTCTCCTCGACGTGGTGGAGGCTCATGTTGGAGGCAATCAGGTCGAACGACCGATCGGCTAGCTCCAGGTCTTCGAAGGACCGGACCGCGAGCGTGACCTGCGACACCTGGGTCTCCTCGAGGCGCTGCCGGGCGATCGCGAGCATCTCGGAGGCGCCATCCACGGCGACGATATCGGCCGCCGGGTAACGCCGCACGAGGCGGACTGTGAGCGCGCCGGTGCCACAGCCCAGCTCCAGGACGTGCTGGGCGCGCTCGGGCAGGCAGCGCTCGACCTCGGCGAGCATCGCTTCGTAAGCCGGATTGGCACGAAGGGCAAAGTCATCGTATTTCGTGGCGGTCGAGTCGAAGTAGGTGGACGCTGTCTGCACCATCGTGTTCCTCCTCCAGCCAATCGGGCTCAACGTCGCCGCCAGTATGGCAGGCGCACGTTACAGGGACGTTACGGGAAGGCGAAATGTTCCGGAGTCTTACCGGTTAGTCGGAGCGGCATAAGCAGACTACGAGTCCCCCTTGATTGACATGGCCGTAGCAACGTCCTTAGAATCGATGGTACAGGCGAGGACGGAGACGAGTAGGCCGCCGGTTGGCCGTTCAGCGAGCCCGAGGTGGTGAGAGCGGGCACGGAGACCCAGCCGAAGATCCCTCCCGAGCCGCCGACCGAACCCTCGACCTATCGGGGCAGTAGGCTCGGCCGGAGGCCCACCGTTAGCGAAGGGCACGAGCATACCTCGCTTGAAGCGGGCGTGCTCGAACGAGCGATCCGGCGTTCGTGTCGGATAACGAGGGTGGTACCGCGGGTGCACCGGCCCGTCCCTATGTGGGGCGGGCGCTTTTGTTTGGAGGAGCTATGGAGCGCGAGAAGGCAGAGCGTGTTGAGGCAACATATCGTCGTATTGGGCGGCGGTGGGTTTACAACGCCCTGCTCTTCTCCAGCTTCCAGGGCTGGGAACCGATCATCCGTCGCCGCGCCGTCGCTCGCCTGGAGCTGCGGCCCGGCGACGCGGTGCTCGATGTGGGATGCGGGCGGGGAGCTAACCTCGCTTACCTCGTTCGCGCCGTCGGGCTCGAAGGAAGAATTGTGGGAGTCGACTTCTCGCCGACGATGCTCGCCGGCGCTCAACAGCTTGTGCAACGAAAGGGGTGGCAGAACGTCGAACTCGTGGAGCTCGATGCGGCGAAGATGACGTTCGAGCGGGAGTTCGACGGCGCCTTGGAAACGCTGGCACTCACCGTTATCCCCGATTGGCAAGGTGCGCTCGGAAGGATGGTGGCCGCTAGTCGCGCCGGAGGACGCGTCGTCACATTCGACGGCCGCTACGGGAGTGGCTTGCGGAGCGTTTGGAACCCCTACTACCGAATCCTCAGCCGCATCGTCGCAGCCGACCTGAACCGCGACATCTCCGGTGCGTGCCGAAAGCTGCTCACGGATGTGCGCGACGAGGCAATCTTCGTGAGCAACGCGTACATCGTTTCCGGCAGAGTGCCGAGCTAGGAGTAGCGTGTTCAAACCTGTCGAGCCGAAGCCGGACTTTCCGGCGCTGGAGCGCGAGCGCCTGCGCTGGTGGGAAGAACACGACATCGTCGCGCAGTACTTACGGCGGAACGAGGCGTCGGAGCGGCGCTGGTCGTTCATCGACGGGCCGATCACGGCGAATAACCCAATGGCCGTGCACCACGCGTGGGGCCGCGCGTACAAGGACGTCTTCCAGCGGCACAAGACGATGCAGGGCTTCAAGCAGCGTTACCAAAACGGCTACGACTGCCAGGGGTTGTGGAT
>JBAROU010000214.1:0-15601 GCA_049642385.1 Dehalococcoidia bacterium
GGATACGATAACGTCATTACGCCCTCACTCCCACTCAATCGTCCCGGGTGGCTTGGACGTGATGTCGTAGACCACGCGGTTGACGGCGGGGACTTCGTTGACGATGCGGTTGGCGATGCGGGCGAGGACGTCGTACGGGAGGCGCGCCCAGTCGGCGGTCATGGCGTCCTCTGCGGTGACGGCGCGCACGGCGACGACATAGCCGTAGGTGCGGAAGTCGCCCATCACGCCTACCGAGCGGCTGTCGGTGAGGACGGCGAACGACTGCCAGAGCTCGCGGTAGAGGTCGGCGTTCTTGATCTCGTCCATGACGACCCAGTCGGCCGCGCGCAGGGTCTCCAGCTTCTCGCGCGTGACCTCGCCGATGATGCGGATGGCGAGGCCGGGGCCCGGGAAGGGCTGGCGGTAGACCATCTCCTCCGGCAGGCCGAGCTCGATGCCGACCTGGCGCACTTCGTCCTTGAACAGGTAGCGGAGCGGCTCGATCAAGCGAAACGTCATGGCATCGGGCAGCCCACCGACGTTGTGGTGCGTCTTGATTTTCACCGCAGCCTTTGATTCGCCGGTCGTCGGGGCGCTTTCGATCACGTCGGGGTACGTCGTGCCCTGGCAGATCACATCGAAGCGGCCGAGCTTATCCGCCTCCTCCTCGAAGACGCGGATGAACGTCTCGCCGACGCGCTTGCGCTTGGTCTCGGGGTCGGTGACGCCGGCGAGGGCATCGAGGAAGAGGTCGGTGGCGTCGACGTGGACGAGCTGCATCGACATGTGTTTCTGGAACGTCGCGACGACGCGCTCCGGCTCTTCGCGCCGCAAGAGGCCGTTGTCGACGAAGATGCAGGTGAGCTGGTCGCCGACGGCGCGGTGGACGAGCGCGGCGGCGACGGCCGAATCGACGCCGCCGGAGAGCGCGCAGAGCACGCGGTCGCTCCCCGCCTCCCGGCGGATGCGGTCGATGCTCTCGGCGATGACGCTGCCAGCGGTCCAGTCGCCCTTGCAGCCACAGATGCGGTGGAGGAAGTTTTCGAGCAGCTGCTTGCCGTACGGCGTGTGGACGACTTCGGGGTGGAACTGGAGGCCGATCAGGCCGTCGTCGTTGCCCATGACAGCGATGGGCGAAGTGTCGGAGTAAGCGAGCGCGTGGAAACCGGGCGGCGGCTGGACGATGCGGTCGCCGTGGCTCATCCAAACGGGCATGCTGGCCGGCAGGCCCGCGAAGATCGGCGATTCGGTTTCGGCCGGGTCGCTGCGCTGGATGACGGCGTGGCCGTACTCCCGCGTGGGGCCGGGCGCGACTTTGCCGCCCAGCTGGTGCGCGAGGAGCTGCATACCGTAGCAGATGCCGAGCACCGGCAGGCCGCTCTCGAAGACGTAGGGCGGCGCTTGCGGGGCGCCTTCGTCGTAGACGCTGGCGGGACCGCCCGACAAGATGAAGCCACGCGGGCGCAGCTCCTCGATGGCTTCTCGTGGGGCGTCGTGCGGGACGAGCTCGCAGTAAACGTTGCACTCGCGCACGCGGCGGGCGATGAGCATGCTGTACTGCGAGCCGAAGTCGATGACGACGATCGTCTCGGGGCGGGCAATCGGCGCTTCGGGCTGGGCGCGCTCACCCTCGCGCTCGCGAGCGATCTCGAGGTAGGTCGAGACTTCGAGGTCGCCGCTTGCGGATACGCGACGACTCCCGCTCGTTTCGGCGGCGTCCTCTCGGCGGGGCGTCTGGGCCATGGTGCTCCTGCTGGGGCTCTTACCTGAGCGTACAGGGCTGGTAGACTGCGATCAAGATGGTCAATGGATTGGAACGGATAAAACGGATGCGCTCATGTCCATTGACATGAGCGTACTAGCCGAATGAGTGTTCCGGTCGCGGTGGACCATGAGCTAATCGAGCGCGCGGCGGAGGTGCTGCGGCGCGGCGGGCTGGTCGCCTACCCGACCGATACGGTGTACGGGCTAGCGGCGCTGCCGGCAGACGACGAGGCTGTGCGCAGGCTGTTCGCAGCGAAGCAGCGCCCGATCGATAAGGCGACGCCGCTACTGATCGCATCGGAAGAGGACGTGCGCCTCGTGGCGGGAGCGGTCTCCCCTACTGCCCGACGTCTGATGGCGGCGTTTTGGCCGGGGGCGCTGACGATCATCCTGGCCGCAGCGCAACGCTATCACTCGCTAGCAGTCGGCGAGACGGTGGCGCTGCGTGTGCCGGACCATCCCGTCCCGCGCGAGTTATGTCGCCTGTTAGGCGGGCCGATCACAGGAACGAGCGCGAACACGTCGGGCGGGCCGGATCCGCTCACTGCCGATGACGTTCGCACGCAGTTGGGCGAAGCTGTCGATCTCGTGATCGACGGGGGGCGCTGTGCGGGTGGCAGACCCTCGACGGTTGTAGTCTGCACCCAGGAGCCACCACGTATCGTGCGCGAGGGGGCAATCAGTCGCGAGCAGATCGCCAAGGTGGCGGCCATCAAAATCGACACGTAGGAGAGCTAGCCATGGCCACGATTCAGACGATCCACCACGTCGCGCTGACAGTGCCGACCGAACGGCTTGAGGAGGCGCGCCGGTTCTATTCTAAAGTGCTCGGCCTACACGAGGCGTCGCGCCCGGAGGCGGAGCTGGGCCGGCCCGGGATCTGGTATCGCCTCGGCGCGACGGAGCTGCACATTCAGTGTCGGGACGGAGGTCCGCCGCAGGACGCCGACTATCACCCGGCGCTGATCGTGGACGATGTGGCTGGCTTCAAAGAACATCTGCGCGCCAGCGGCGCCGAGCTGATCGATGCGCAGAAGCTCATGGGCCGTGAGCGCTTCTTCTGTCGCGACCCGTTCGGCAATCGGATCGAGTTCATGTCCGAGCCGTCGTAGGCGAAAGCCCACCCCGAAGAAACGAAGAAGCCCGACGCTCGAAAACGTCGGGCTTCTGTTTGGCTTGGTTCGCTTGATCAGGCTACGCGCGCCTGCACGTCCGTCGGCTCCAGGCCGTCTTGCGCTGTGAGCGGAGTGTCCGCGATCTCGGCTGAGCGCTTGAAAAACATCCAGAGTCCGCTCACATCGCCGAGGGGTCCTGAGCGCGAAGCGACGCTGATGAGCTCCCATCCGTGCTCCTCGTGGGTGTGGAGCGTATTGTGCATCTTCTCTGTGAAACGCTTGTCGGTGAACACTGACGAGCGCCCGACGTAAACGACCATGTGTTTGTACATCATTGGTGACTCCCAATCTAGCATCGGTTGCATCGGCCCATTCCTAAAGGGCTTACAATATCCGAACCTAGTTCGAAGCTAAAGCGGGTGTGAGGTGGGAGCCAAATCACAATCAAGCGGGGCCTCTAGGCAGTTTTCGCGAACAGGTGTATAGTTAACGAAATAACAAGGTGAGTTGACCAGAGCCGTGACCTCGTCAGATAGCCTCCAAGAGACCGACGTCGAACGTCTGATCGACCGTTACCGGCCGGCCGTAACGTCCGAGCTACGGTCAGTCCTGGAACGTAGGAGCATCCCGCCCTACAGCCTGATGCGCTACCACCTCGGGTGGGAGGACCGCTACGGCGGCCAGGTAGAAGCTCGAAGCGGTAAGCAGCTCCGGCCGACGCTGTGTTTACTCTGCTGCGAAGCGATCGGCGGGGACTGGCAGCGCGCGCTGCCGGCAGCGGCGGCGATCGAGCTGCTGCACAACTTCACGCTGATCCACGACGATGTCGAGGACGCCAGCCCGAGGCGCCACGGTCGCGAGACCATCTGGAGCCTCTGGGGCCAGGCGCAGGCGATTAACGTCGGTGACGGCATGTTCGCGCTCTCGCACCAGACCCTGCTTCGCCTCGATGAGCACGGCTTCGCGCCAAAGACGGTGCTGCGCGCGGTCGAACTCTTGGACGAAGCCACACTGCGTCTCTGCGAGGGTCAGCATCGCGACCTGGTCTACTCCGAACAACGCGAGGTGAACCTCGACGGCTATCTGGCGATGATCGAGGGCAAGACGGCGGCACTGCTCGCCGCGTCGAGCGGTATGGGCGCGCTCCTGGGCGACGCGTCGCCCGAGGCGGTCAACGCTCTGCTCGAGTTCGGGCGGCGTCTCGGCCTTGCGTTTCAGATCCAGGATGACGTGCTGGGGATCTGGGGCCTGATGGAGGAGACCGGCAAGCCCACCGGTGACGACCTCCGTCAGGGCAAGAAGTCGTACCCGGTGGTGATCGCCCTCGAACGAGCATCTCCAGCCGAGCGCGGGACGCTGCTTGACCTCTTAGCCGAAGCCGAGGTGGACGCCGGAGCCGTCGAGGGCACGTGCGAGCTGCTCGAGCGGCTGGGCGCACGCGAGGATGGCGAGCGTGCGGCTGTCGACCACGCGGAAGCGGCGATCGCGCGCCTCGCGGACGCGCCTCTGCACCCGGAACGACGCCAGGAACTCGAGTTGCTGGCCCGCTTCGCCGCACAGCGACACTCCTAAGCCCGACGCCCCCACTGTGGCGGCAGCGCATTCGATTCACTACAGTACTGCACGTGCTACCCGTTGCGGAGCGCCAGCGTTGACGCGGCGCGCGAGGTGCGATGCGCAAGCAAACGGTTCGTGATGTCGATGTCAGAGGCAAGCGCGTGCTGGTTCGCGTCGATTTCAACGTCCCGCTCGACGACGACGGCCGGATCCTGGACGACCTGCGTATCCGCTCGACGTTGCCCACCATCACCTACCTGCGCGAGCACGAAGCGCGTGTGATCCTGTGCGCGCACCTCGGCCGGCCAGGGGGCAAGGTCGTGGAGTCGCTTCGGCTCTCCCCTATCGCCAAGCGATTGGCGGGGCTGCTGAACGCTTCGATTGCGACGACCGTCGACTGCGTCGGCGCGGAGGCCGAGCAGGCAGCCGACGCGCTGCGCGACGGAGAGGTGCTACTGCTCGAGAACCTGCGCTTCCACGCAGGGGAGGAGGCGAACGACGACGCGTTCGCGCGCGGCCTGGCCGCGCTGGCCGACGTGTACGTGAACGATGCGTTCGGTGCCGCACACCGGGCGCACGCTTCGACGGAGGGCGTGGCGCACCACCTGCCAGCCGTCGCTGGGCTGCTCATGGAGCAGGAGATCGACTACCTGGAGCGCGTCGCGTCGGAGCCGCAGCGGCCGCTGGGCGCGATCATCGGCGGGGCGAAGATCAGCGACAAGATCGGCGTGCTGCGGAACCTCCTGCCCAAGACCGACGTGCTGATCGTCGGCGGCGGTATGGCGAACACGTTTCTCCAGGCGCAAGGACAGAACGTTGGCGACTCGTTGGTCGAGGAGGATCAGGTGGCGACCGCGAAGGCGCTCGTTGGCGAAGCCGCAGAGCGCCACGTGCAGCTCCTGCTGCCCGCGGATGTGGTGATCGCGGACGCGTTCGCGCCGAACGCCCACGCGCGCGTCGTGCCAGCAGACCAGGTGCCGGATGGCTGGCGGATCATGGACGTGGGCAGCCGCTCGGTGGTGCGTTATCGCGAGGCGCTGGAGCCGTGCAAGACCGTGGTCTGGAACGGGCCGCTCGGCGTCGCAGAGTTCCCGCAGTTCGCGCGCGGGTCGGAGGCGTTGGCGCACATTCTGTCCGACATCGATGCCGTGACGGTGGTGGGCGGCGGCGAGACGGCGGCGCTGGTGCAGGAGGCCGGCCTGGCCGACAAGTTCGACCACGTCTCGACCGGCGGCGGCGCGTTCCTGGAGTTCCTGGAAGGCCGGGAGCTGCCCGGCGTGGCCGCGCTGCTGGATGCGTGAGCGCAGACCGCGCGCTGGAACTTACTGGGTTGGCTGCTAGAATAGCCGCGTGGACTTAGACCTCGTCCGGCAGCTTGCGATACCGAACGATACGAAGATCCTGCTCGTCGTCATCGACGGGCTGGGCGGGCTGCCGTATCCAGACACCGGCCGAAGCGAGCTCGAAGCCGCCGATACTCCCCACCTCGACCGGCTGGCGGCTGAGAGCGCCTGCGGCCTGACGATACCCGTCGCGCCGGGCGTGACGCCCGGCAGCGGGCCAGGGCATCTGGCGCTGTTCGGCTACGACCCGCTGACGTACACCGTCGGGCGCGGCGTGCTCGAAGCGCTCGGCATCGACTTCGAGCTGCAACCGCAGGACGTGGCTTCGCGCGGCAACTTTTGCACACTCGACGGCGAGGGGCGCATCAGCGACCGGCGCGCGGGCCGCATCTCGACCGAGGAGGCTGCGAAGCGCTGCGAACGCCTACGCGATATCGAGCTCCCCGGCGTGCAGATCTTCGTCGAGGCGGTGCGGGAGCATCGTTTCGTGGTCATCCTGCGACCCGAGGGCGGCGCTGAGCTTTCGGATGCGCTCGCGGACACCGACCCGCAGCGCGAGGGCGTCGAACCGCTCGAACCGCGGGCGCTGACGGCGGACGCCGAGCCGACGGCGCTGCTGGTCGCGCGATTCGTCTCGGGCGCGCGTGAGCGGCTGGCGGGACAGGAGCCGGCGAACGGCCTGACGCTGCGTGGCTTTGCGAGGCATCCAACGATGCCCTACCTGCCGGAGGTGCTCCAGCTCAGGGCGGGCGCCATCGCGGCGTATCCGATGTACCGCGGCCTCGCGAAGCTCGTCGGCATGACCGTGCTGACTACGGGTACGACGTTCGACGACGAGGTCGAGACGCTGCGGCAGCATTGGGACGAGTTCGATTTCATGTTCATCCACTACAAGCCGGCGGACACGGCGGGCGAGGACGGCGACTTCCAAGCAAAGAGCGCGGCGCTGGAGGCGTTCGATGCGGCGCTGCCGAGGCTGATCGACATGGCGCCGGACGTACTGATGATCGCGGGCGACCACTCGACGCCAGCGCTGATGGCGGGACATTCGTGGCATCCGGTGCCGTTCCTGATGCGCTCGTCGCGGATCCGCCCGGACGATGTCGACATGTTCGATGAGCGGTCGTGTCGGCACGGATCGTTCGGACTGTTTCCGGCGAAGGATGCGCTGTCGCTGGCGATGGCGCACGCGGGCCGGCTGGCGAAGTACGGAGCGTAGGATGGCCAAGCGCACGCCGCTCATCGCGGGGAACTGGAAGATGTACACGAGCGCTGATGAGTGCGTCGCGCTGATCCTGGCGCTGCGCGAGCGCATCGATGCAATCGAAGGAGTCGATACGGCGCTCTGCCCTCCGTTCGTGCACCTGGAGCGCGCGCGGCAGGCCCTCGATGGCAGCAGGATACGTCTCGGCGCGCAGAACGTGCACTGGGAGGCGCAGGGCGCGTACACGGGCGAGGTGAGTCCGACAATGCTCAAGGGCCTCGTCGACTACGCGATCATCGGCCACTCGGAGCGGCGGCAGTACTTTTGCGAGACGGATGAGACCGTGAACAAGCGCCTGAAGGCGGCGCTGTCGCACGGACTGACACCGATCTTCTGCATCGGCGAAACGCTGGCTGAACGCGAGGCTGGCAAGACGAACGACGTGCTCTCGCGGCAGGTGCGTGTGGGCCTCGACGGCGTGCCCTGGACGAGCGAGTGCGTCGTCGCGTACGAGCCGGTCTGGGCGATCGGCACCGGCCTGGCAGCCACGGCGGAGCAGGCGAACGAAGCGGTCGGCTATATCCGGGAGCTGTTCGTCGATGTCGCCGGCGCAACGATCGCGGCGGCGACGCGCATCCAGTACGGCGGGTCCGTGAAGCCGGACAACGCTGCGGAGATCCTCTCGCAGCCGGAGATCGACGGTGCGCTGGTCGGCGGCGCGAGCCTCGACGCAGACGCCTTCGCTGCGATCGTGCGTGCCGCTGCCGCGGCGTATCCGGCTGATCAGAGACTAGGGTAGCCTCCCGAACCCCGATCGCCTCCCCTGCCCGACCGCGTCCGGCTACCATGAGATGCATGACGCCCGACAAACCACAACGCTTAGTCGCCTTAGTCGGCGCGACGGCGACGGGGAAGACGGCGCTGGCTGTTCGTCTTGCGGAGCGCCTGGGCGGCGAAATCATCAACGCCGACTCACGGCAGGTGTACCGCGGGATGGACGTCGGTACAGCGAAGCCTACGCCTGAGGAGCGCGAGCGCGTCCGCCACTGGCTGGTCGACGTAGCCAATCCGGATGAGCCGTTCAGCCTGGGTCGCTTCGTCGAGCTGGCGGACGAAGCGCTGCAAGACTGCTGGTCGCGGGGTGTGCTGCCGTTGCTGGCCGGTGGCACGGGCCAGTACATATGGGCGCTGCTGGAGGGCTGGCGCGTGCCGCGCGTGCCGCCCGACCGCAAGCTGCGTGCTGAGCTCGAGGCGCTGGCGCAGCGCGCAGGGCCGGAGGCGCTCATTGCGGAGTTGGAGCGGGTCGATCCGGAGTCGGCGGAGCGCATCGACCCGCACAACGTGCGCCGCGTGATCCGCGCGATCGAGGTCTACCGCGTCACCGGACGGCCGCTCTCCGCCTGGCGCACACACGAACCGCCCCAGTTCGAATCGACCGTCATCGGGCTCTCCTGCGAGCGCGCGGAGCTATATCGGCGCATCGACGCGCGCGTCGACGCGATGATGGAGGTGGGGCTGGTCGCTGAAGCGCGTGGGCTGATCGAGCGCGGCTACGCGTGCGATCTGCCATCGATGTCCGGGATCGGGTATCGACAGGTCTGCCAGCACCTCGCAGGCGAGCTGACGCTGGACGAGGCGGTCGCGCGGATCAAGACCGAGACGCACCGTCTGGCGCGCATGCAACACACGTGGTTCCGCGCCGACGACGCTCGCACCCACTGGATCGACGTGGCGGCGGCCGACCCGTTCGTGGAAGCGATGCGCGTGGTAGAATCGAAGCAAGATATGTCATAAGGAGCGAAGGTGAACGGCGAAGTCACGCTTTACGCCAACGAGATCGAGCGCTTGCTGGACCGGCTCTGCCGCTCGATCGAGGGGCTGGATGAGACGCAGCTGAACTGGCGTCCGCCCGCGCCCGAGACGAACAGCGTGTTCGTCATCGCGACGCACCTGCTGGGCAACATGGAAGCGTGGGTGCTGGGCATCGTCGCTGGGCAGCCGATCGTGCGCGACCGGCCCGCCGAGTTCGCCTCGTTGGGGCCGACCGCAGCGCCGATCATCGCGCGGGCGCGGGAGCTGGGGGATAGCTTCGCCTCGGCGATGAATTCCCTCCCGTCCGGACGGCTGGACGAGGTACAGACGCCGCCGGAGGCGCTCTGGGGCGCCGGCGCGCCCGCGCCGAGGTCGGGCCGCGAAGCGCTGATGCATACAATCGAGCACGCCGCGATGCACCTGGGCCAGATCGACATCACGCTCGACCTGATTCGAGCGGACAGCTAATGCAGCGATGAGGTTCACCAAACTGCACGGTACGGGCAACGACTTCCTCGTCATCGACGCCCGAGATGTCACGCGTGACTGGTCGCCGTTAGCCGAGGCGATGTGCAACCGGCACGTCGGCATCGGCGCGGACGGCGTCATGCTCGTCTTGCCCTCGGACGACGCCGACGTGCGCATGCGGCTGTTCAACGCGGATGGTTCGGAGGCTGAGATGTCGGGCAACGGGCTACGCTGCTTCGTGAAGTACGTCATCGATCGCGGTGTCGTCACGGCACGCGAGGGCGCTGTCCGCGTCGAGACGCTTGCAGGCGTGCTGAGCGCGTTCGCAACGCTCGCGAACAGGCGGGTCGAAGCCGTGCGCGTTGGTATGGGACAGCCACGGTTCGCGCCGGTGGATGTCCCGGTGGCGATCGAGGCGGAGCCGCCGATCGTGGACTATCCGCTTGATGCTAACGGACGGACGCTGGCGATCACATGCGTGTCGATGGGAAACCCGCACGCTGTGCACTTCGTCGACGCGCCCGTCGATGGCTTCCCCCTGGAGATCATCGGGCCAATCGTAGAGCAGCACCCGCTCTTCCCGAATCGTGTCAACTTTGGTGTGGCGCGCGTGCTGGCGCGCGACCGGATGGAGGTGCGGGTGTGGGAACGCGGCGTAGGCGAGACGCTGGCGTGCGGCACCGGCGTCTCGGCGGCGGTCGTGGCGGCGCGGCTGCGCGGCTTCGTCGATGACGCGGTGGAAGTGCAACAGCCGGGCGGAATGCTCGCGATCGAGTGGGGCGGCGAGGGCGAAGTGTACCTCAGCGGCCCGGCGGTCGAGGTGTTCGAAGGCGAATGGCCGGAAGGCAGCGCACCATGAAGCAACTCAAGCGCCTGGATGTAACTCCCCAGGACACGTTTCGCAAGGCGCAGCGGGGCACGCTGCGTTCGATGGCGATTCCAGAGGACGACTTCCGCGCGCTGGAGCGGGAGCGGCCGGAGCTGGTCGTCGTCGATGGCGATGCCGTGCTGATCGGCTGGCCGTGCCGGATCGCCGGCTCGTCCTTGAGCACGCGCCGCCTCGATCTGCACTACGCGTTCCCTGATCGCGACACGTTCGCAAGACAGTTCGCGGACATGTTCGGGAAGCTGCTTCTGGGAGCAGACGCCCAAGAAGCGCCGCTGGGCATCGCGTTCCGGCTCGTCGACCGGAGCCAGCGGCCATACGTAGAGCCGCTGCTCTTCGCGCACGCGTTCGAGCTGAACCGCGAGTGGATGGAGATGACCCTGCTTGAGCTGCCAGAGGACGCGCGGCAGGACGACGACATCGCGCCGGGGTTCCGCCTGCGCCCGGCGACGCTGAAAGACGCGGAAGCGACCATTCGGCTGGAAGAGGTGTGCTTCCCCAACAGCGCATCCCTCACGGTGGCGCAGGCGCGCGAAGCGCTGCGAACGGCGGTCATGCGCCTCCTGGAGGACGCGCAGACAGGCGACCTTGCGGGGTCGCTGATGCTGGAGCAGCGCTCAGCTAGGTTAGGTTACATTGCTACGATCGCAGTTCACCCGGACTACCAGCGTCGCGGGCTGGGCGAGGCGCTGATGCGCTGGGCATTCGCCTGGTTCCGCTGGCAGAAGCTGCGTAGCGCGGCGCTCACGGTGAGCACGTGGAACGCGCCCGCGATCGCGCTCTATCGCAAGCTAGGCTTTGCGGTGACAGAGATGGGATTCGATTACCGCAGGCCGATCGATGCGGAGGAAGCGCGCCAAGTGCTGGAGAAGCGCCAGACAGTGCGCGTGCAAATGAGGAGACGGTTTCGATGAAGCTCGCGCAGCGGGTGCAAGACTTGCCGCCCTACCTGTTCGCCACCATCTCGAAGAAGATAGCCGAGAAGCGCGCGCAAGGCGTGGACGTCGTCTCCTTCGCCATCGGCGATCCCGACTCGCCGACGCCGCCGCACATCATCAACGCGCTGGTTGAGGCATCGCGCGACCCGGCGAACCACGGCTATCCGGAGACGGAAGGCCTGCCGGAGACGCGCAACGCGTTCGCCGCGTGGTTGGAGCGGCGCTTTGGCGTCACTGCGGACCCCGACCGCGAGGTGCTGCCGCTGATCGGCTCGAAGGAAGGGGTCGCGCATATCCCGCTGTGTTTCATCGATCCGGGCGACGTCTCGCTCGTGCCTGATCCGGGCTACCCCGCGTACTCCGTCGCGGGTGAGCTGTGTGGCGGCGAGACGTTCGCGCTGCCGCTTACCGAGGAGCGCGCCTTCCTGCCCGATCTCGCCGCCGTGCCGGAGGACGTGGCGCGGCGGGCGAAGCTGCTCTGGCTGAACTACCCGAACAATCCGACGGCAGCGATCGCCGGTCTCGACTTTTTCGAGCGCGCGGTCGCGTTTGCAAAACGGCATGACATCGTCGTAATCCATGACCTGGCCTACAGCGAAGTGGCGTACGACGGCTATCGGCCGCCCAGCTTCCTCGAAGTGCCTGGCGCGAAGGACGTGGCGATCGAGGTGCACTCGCTGTCGAAGGGCTACAACATGACGGGCTGGCGCATCGGCTTCGCCGTGGGCAACGCGACGTTGATCGACGCCCTCTCTCGCGTGAAGTCGAACCTCGACTCGGGCATCCCGAACGCGATCCAGCGCATGGCGATCGCGGCGCTCGAGGGCCCGCAGGACTGCATCGAAGAGCACAACCGCATCTACCAACGGCGGCGCGACCGGCTGGTGGAGGCGCTGGCGAGCACGGGGCTGCAGGTGACACCACCCAAGGCGAGCCTCTACCTCTGGGCACGGCTGCCTGAGGGGATCGACTCGATGACGTTCGCCGCGCGCGTGCTGGACGAGATCGGCGTGGTGGTGACGCCGGGCATCGGCTACGGGCAGCATGGCGAAGGCTACGTGCGCTTGTCGCTGACGCTGCCGGACGACCGGCTGGAGGAGGGCGTCCGGCGGCTGCGCGAATGGCGCTGGGAGTAATCGCGATGGCCCGCCAGCACGTCTGAGTGGAACCCCCTACCCTTTCCGAATCCGTTGTCCGCAAGCTGCTCGCACAGCGATTCCCGGAGCTGTAGGTCGAACGCGTGCGCGGCATCTCTGAGGGCGGCGGGCGCACGGTCGAAGAGGCGTGCTGGGCGTTCGCGACGGCATGACGTCAGCCGTCCGCGCGCGGGCCCATCAGAGCGCGTGACTGCGCCTCGGCTTCGGCGCGCAGGTGGGCGATGATGGCGGCGCGGACGGCTGACGCATCCGACGCGTCGCTCTCGGCGAGGTGGGTGGCCAGGCCGGCGAGCGACGTCCTGAGACGGCCGTTGGCGGCAGCGAGGTCGCCGATGCGCAACGATGGATCAGCTTCGTTGGCGAGCGAGCGTAGTTCGTCAGCAAGCGCATGATCAGCACCCAACGCGTCGATGCCACGGCGGGCCAGGTCGCGCAGCGCAGCGTTGTTGTCGACGAGGCGCTGGGCCGCGCCGTCCCACTCACCGGCGACGATGCCGAGGAGCGAGAGGACGACCATTAGCTCGGTGCGGGCGTAGGCCCTCTGGACTTCAGGGAGGATGTAGGTAAGGAGCGAGGTCTGGACGCCACGCAGGATCTCTTCACTGTTGGGACGCATCTTCATTTCCCTCCAGGCGACGTGGTTAGTCGATCAGGCGTAGGATCTCGGTCTCGATCTCTGGGTTGAGGTGGGCGGTGAAGGCGTGGACGGCGTCCTTGCTGCGTCCCTCGGCGAACGAACGGGCGCCGGTGAGGAAGATGACGGCGAGCTTAACATTGCCCAATACCTCCCAGAACTTAACCGCGGCTTCGTCGACTGATGTGCCGCTCGCCTCACCGTAGCGGCGGTACCATTCGGCGCGTGAGAGCAACCCGCCGATGCGCGCGTCACCAGCCCAGCGCCAGGAGCGCAGGCACGCCCACCCGACGTCTTCGAGCGGGTCGCCCAAGTGTACCATCTCCCAATCGAGCACTCCGTTGATGCGATCGCCGTGGACGAGGAAGTTGCCGGTGCGGTAGTCGGCGTGGACGATGGTCATGCGTTGCGCGCCAGGCTTGTGCGCACGCAGCCAGGCGATGCCGAGCTCGAGGATCGGCTGAGGCTCGAGCGCCTGTTCGCGCATGATGCCCTCCCAGCGACCTATCTCGTGGTCAGCGCAGCCATCAGGGCCGTCAGGTGCATCAAGGAAGTCGAGACCCAGCGCTTGCCAGTCGAGCGCGTGGATGCGGGCGAGGATCTCGGTCTTCTGCTGAGCGATGGTCTCGAGCTTGTCGGCCGGCCCGGCAACAAGCGCTTGCGGCGACGCTTCGCCGGGCAGGCGGCCCATGATGAAAAACGGGCGCTGAAGCCACTGAGCGTCGTTCTCCAGCCAGAACATCTCGGGCACGGGCACGTCGCTATCCTGGAGGGCCTGGTAGACGCGAAACTCGACGTAGCGTTCGGTCTCGAGCAGGCTCGCCTCCGGGTCGCGGCGGAGGATGAAGGCGCGACTGGCGCGCCCGTCCGGGCGCGCCTTGCCTTCGCGCCAGTTGGCGTCGAACGACCACGTCTCGCGGGAGGCGCCGCCGGGGATGCGCGAGAGCTGCGAAACCTCGATTTCACGCGCGTCCGGCATCTTGTGCTGGAGGTAGGCGGCGACCTCCTCCTCGCGCACGCTAGCGGCGCTCCTGAACGATCGTGGCGAGTCTGTTATCTGGTTTCAGCATTGAGCGTGGTGGGCCCGCCAGGATTCGAACCTGGGACCAACCGGTTATGAGCCGGCCGCTCTGCCGCTGAGCTACGGGCCCTTGTCGTGCGATTGTACCAGCACTCGGAACGCGTATGCGAGGAAGCCCGGCGCATCGCCGGGCTTCACATGGCAGCTTTTGGAGGGCAACGCTGCCCTAGTTTGGGTGTGTGGTCGAGCTGTGGCGGCCCTACGTCAGGAGGGCGTAATCTCCACGCGCTGCTTCTCAGCTTCGACTTCGAATGGCTGCGAGGCATCGAGTGGGCGGACCGAGGGGGTGGCCGGCTCGTAGACGAACTCAACGTCGGGCTCGGCCAGCGCTTCGTCAACGAGGGCTTCGAGATTAGTCGTCCCACCGACGACAAAGAGGTAGGCCATGAAGCCGAGCCGCTCGGTTATGGTCTGCGGTCGATCGCGATCCATCGTTGTGTCCTCCGGTAAATTGTTCTCTCCCCCGCCCAAGATCAAGTATAAGCCTGTACCAGGCAATGGGAAGCCCCTGGACGTAAACTTCTTGTTAACAGCGCGCGATTAGGGTGCGCCGGCGCACGTGTGACCGAACTGGTTGACGACGAAGAGCAGGTCGTTGGCCGCAACAACGCCGTCCGGCGCATTGACGTTCCACGGTTCGCCCCCGCTGGGCGGAGAGCGATCGAAGGACGGGTGGTAGCCTGAGGCAGGTGGCTGGCCTAGCGGGTCGATGGATGGGTTGCCGGTCGAGCCGAAGCGGCCAAGGATGCGCACGATGTCGCCCGTACTGATGATCCGGTCGCGCGGATTGCCCTGCCCGGCTGTGTCGAAGAAGTCCCAGAACTTGTAGGGGTCGCGCTCGCCACCGAAGGCGGGGTTGGAGCCCAGCTCCTGTCCGTTCGTGCAGCCGTCGTTGTCGGCGTCGATGTCCGGCGTGGCGGTAGGCGACGGCGTCGGCGTGGGTGAGAGCGTGGGTGTCGGAGTGGGCGTTGGTGCGACGGTGCACTCGATCGAGGCGTCAATGAGCATGGGGTCGACCGCGCTACCTGAGCCGTCCAGGAAGTGGCTTCCTTGCTGAGGATCGCCCGCTCGGGGGACGAGATGGAGGCTTGTGCTGCCCGCTTGCTGGCAAGAGAACTGAAACTGGAGGATGGTGCCTGTCGTCGTGTCGCCCACGAACAGCGGCGGGATCGGGACGCAACCGAACAGCATGGACGGGTCTGGCGGGCCGCTCGTCTGGTTGTCCTGACGAATCGGAATCGAGCAGTATCCCCACGAATTCTCGCTTCCAGGGCTGCCCGCTGGCAGGTAGTCGAGCTGTGGGTCGTTCCAGGCGAGCTTCATTTGGTGGCCGTAGTAGCCGCCGATCGGCGCCGCCGTTACGTTAACCTGGACGCTGAACGAGGCGCCGGTGGGATACTGGCAGGTGTCCTGGATGCTGGCAGACGCGGCGTCGCAGTCAACGGCGACGCTGCCGTTTGGCGGCGGTCCGGCGCTGGTGCCATAGACAACAGCAGCGGCGCCCGCAGAAAGCGCCAGCGCAGCGGTAAGCGACAAAACTAGCGGTCGTAGCATGCCCATACGGTCTCCCACACTGAGCCCCGAGGTGGGCTCGAAGGCGCGAACGCCCGTAAGGGATCATCGGCTGGTATCAGGAAAACCCGTAGGGGTAAGCGAGGCT
>JBAROU010000228.1:0-3213 GCA_049642385.1 Dehalococcoidia bacterium
CAAGCTGAAGTTCGGCCATCGCGGGGCGAACCATCCGGTGCGCGAAGCTGCCACGGGCCGTGTGTCGATCACGGCGCAGAACCACGGCTACGCGGTCGATCCCGAGGGACTCACGTCGAATATCGAGCTGAGCCACCTGCACCTGAACGACGGTACCTGCGAAGGGCTGCGTCACCGCAAGCTGCCCGCGTTCACTATCCAGTATCATTCGGAAGCGTCACCCGGCCCGCACGACAACCGCTACCTGTTCGAGCGCTTCCTAACGCTCGTTGAGGAGGAGAGCCGATGAGCGAACTGACGTATCGCCAAGCAACGATCCACGACGCCGACGCGATCGCGGAGGTGGTCAACATCGTCGTCAAGGAGCCGAACCCCGTCGGCTTCGATGGGCCGACGACACCGGACCGCGTGCGCACGTGGCTTACGCGACAGGGCGGCGAAGGTGGCATCTTTCTGTGCATTAGCGATGACAAGATCATCGGCTTTAGCGCGATCGACTTCGACACACACGAGCCGGACATCAGCGTCGTGGGCGTTTGGCTCCTACCCGACCAGCGACGTAAGGGGCTAGGTACCGCGCTTGCGGCGTACGCCTTCGGGTTCGCGCGCGACAAAGGCTACAAGCGCATCCGCGGTCGCTTGCCGGCGCAGAACGAGACGGCGCTCAGCTTCCTTTCGAGCATCGGCGCGCTCGTCCCCATGCACAATCCGGAAGCCGTCTACGAGCTACCCATTTACGAAGAGCATGGCGCCGAAGCCTAACAGCGCCAGGCACGAGGCCGCGCGGTGATCGGCCGCATCGACCCGCTGGGCCGCGCCGCGTTCGGTGTGCTCTGCATCGGTGGCATGTTGCTTGAAGCGATACCGGTACTCGTGGTTGTCGGCGTCGTGGGCGGCATCGGCATTGCGGTGGACGGCAACTTCGACCGCGCGCTCTGGGTGTGGCTCGGCTCGTGGGGTGCAAGCGTCGTTGCCACACTGCTCTTCCTCCTCATTACCTACGTTTCTTGGCCCTTGGCTTCTGACTGGATCACCGAATGGCAAGGGTACGTGACAGCGCTGTTCATCGCCGCAGGCGGTCTTGCCCTCATGTCGCTCACCGTGTTCGTAACGGCGTGGCCGCTCGCGCTGGAGCTCATCGTCCCGTTTGTGATCACGTTCCTCGTCGGCTTCAGCACGCCGGGCCGGTTCCTCGGTCTCAGCAGCTCACTGCCCACGCTCCGCGAAGCCGGGGCGCGCGCCGAGCGGGCGAAGGCAGCACGCAGACGGTGACCGGCGCATGACAAAGCCCAACAAGGTCCTCATCGTCGGCTCAGGGCCTATCATTATCGGCCAAGCGGCGGAGTTTGATTACGCCGGCACGCAGGCCTGCAAAGCGATGCGTGAGGAGGGCGTCACGTCCGTCCTCGTCAATTCGAACCCGGCTACGATCATGACGGATGCCGACGTCGCCGACGTTGTCTACATCGAGCCGCTCACAGTCGACGTGGTCTCGCGCATCATCGAGCGCGAGCGTCCGGACGGCCTGCTGCCGACGCTGGGCGGGCAGACCGGCCTTAATCTCGCGGTGGCGCTCGCCGACGCGGGCGTGCTCGACCGCTACGAGGTCCGGCTGCTTGGCACACCGCTCGAGACGATCCGCAAGGCAGAAGACCGCGAGCTGTTCAGCAAGCTCCTCGCCGAGATCGGCGAGCCAGCGCCCGACAGCGAGACGGTCACGTCGTTCGACGACGCACGCACCGTTGCGGAGCGCATCGGGCTACCGCTCGTCGTACGGCCAGCCTACACGCTGGGCGGCACCGGCGGTGGCATCGCTACCACGGAAGAGGAGTTCGAACGCATCGTTGCGTCAGGGCTCGCCGCGAGCCCGATCTCTCAGGTGCTGCTGGAACGCTCGCTGGTCGGCTGGAAGGAGATCGAGTACGAGGTGATGCGCGACGGCGCCGACACGTGCATCACCATCTGCAACATGGAGAACCTCGATGCGATGGGCGTGCACACTGGCGATAGTATTGTCGTGGCGCCGAGCCAGACGCTCTCGGACAAGGAGTACCAGATGCTGCGCTCGGCCAGCCTGCGCATCATCCGTGCGCTGGGCATCGAGGGCGGCTGTAACGTCCAGTTCGCGCTCGCGCCGCGGACGGAGATCGCGGAGTGGGCGGTACCCAAAGGCGAAGGCGACTCAC
This sequence comes from Dehalococcoidia bacterium, assembly GCA_049642385.1. GTDB lineage: Bacteria > Chloroflexota > Dehalococcoidia > DSTF01 > RBG-16-68-14 > JBAROU01. Next base: position 2,187 of record JBAROU010000228.1, read on the forward strand.
CCTACTACGTCATCGAAGTAAACCCGCGCGTGTCGCGCAGCTCCGCGCTCGCGTCGAAGGCGACGGGCTATCCGATCGCGCGCGTCGCCGCGAAGATCGCCGTTGGCAAACGCCTGGACGAGATCCCGAACGCCGTCACGCAGCGCACCACTGCCGCGTTCGAGCCGGCGCTCGACTACGTCGTCACGAAGATCCCGCGCTGGCCGTTCGACAAGTTCCCACTGGGAGACCGTCAGCTCGGTACACAGATGAAGGCGACGGGCGAGGTCATGGCAATCGACCGTTGCTTCGAGGCGTCGCTCCAGAAGGCGGTGCGCTCTCTGGAGATCGGCAGCCGTTCTTTGCTCTGGGAAGACCCTGCTTGGCGAGACACTGACGGGTGCACGGACCCGCTGCTCCCTACAGATGACCGACTTTGGCGCCTGATGGCCGCGCTCCGGCGCGACGCCGACCCGCTCGATCTCGCGCGCAAGTCCGGCATCGACCCGTGGTTCTTGAACAAGCTGGCCGGCATCGTCGAAATGGAGCGCCAGCTCCTGGGCGCACCCTTGTCACCCGACCTGCTGCGCGAAGCGAAGCGCCTTGGCTTCTCCGACGAGCAGATCGGCACGCTTTCCGGCGAGCTCGCCGAACGCGTGCGCCAGCGCCGTCTAGAGTGGGGCATCCGACCCGTGTACAAGATGGTCGACACGTGCGCCGCTGAATTCGACGCCGCCACGCCGTACTTTTACAGCACATATGATGAGGAAAACGAAGCTGAACCGCTCGCCGGCGACAAGGCGCTCGTTATCGGGAGCGGCCCGATCCGTATCGGCCAGGGCATCGAGTTCGATTACTGCTCCGTTCACGCGGCGTGGGCGCTCCAGGCCGCTGGCTATCGTGCCCTGATCGCCAACTCGAACCCAGAGACCGTCTCGACTGACTTCGACACATCGGACCGCCTTTACTTCGAGCCGCTCGATGAGGAATCCGTGCGCGACATCCTCGATAACGAGACGGGTGCCACCGGCCAGACGGTGACGACCCC
>JBAROU010000229.1:0-29675 GCA_049642385.1 Dehalococcoidia bacterium
CATCTGCACTATTACAAGATAGGTGTGGTAGTCGAGACATACTACAACAGCAACGGCAACCCGCCTCCGTGGAACGTGGCGGTCTCGTTCAACACACTTATCTACAACAACAGCATTGGCGGGTTTACGGCAGGGCCGGTAGCCGTCATGGGTCTGCCGCCGTGGGAATTGGCCGGCCCTGTCGGCTGTCGGGCACCCCGGCCCCGGTGGTTACAACTCTGCGGTGAGTACGACGGACTGATACAATTGGGACCGACCGGAGGTTTCGGCGATCCTGCATGGGGAATTACCGCATATGCTACGACCGTAGGTTCCGACGACATTGTTGGCGGCGGCTCGCACAGATGGTACATGGAATGCCATTGGAACATCTGCTGAGGGGCGTTCAGAAAGGAGCGGTGGGATCAGTATGCAACTAACAATACTCCCAAGGCGGCTGATCATCGCGGGCGCCGTTACGCTGGCGCTTGTCCTCGTGGCTGGCGGAATCCTTACGTGGCGTGTGACAACAGGGAGGAGTCAACAAGAGCCGCAACTGATCAACTTGAACCCCCCGAAAGTGCTGCCGGACACGGCGGCACTTGTTAACGGCGATCCGGTGTCCGGGCAATTCGTTGACATCGCAATCGATCAAGGCATGACGGCGGACGAAGCCCTCCAGTCGGCGATTGATCAACAACTCGCTATCCAAGCCGGCGCCCGCCTGGGGTTAACAGCTACGACCCAAGAGGCCATCACGTGGTTGAAGGAGCTTGAGGCAGACTGGAAGGACCTTCCCCCTGAATACCAAGCGGAGAAGGACGCGCTACTCGCCGCGCAGGGATGGCCCCCCTCAAAGATTTACGAGGACCCGCTCGTCATCGAGCAGTTCGGCATCCCCTCGGTGACGATCTCCAAGTTGCGCAAGTACGCCACTGAGCAGGCGGGAGTAGGTGAACACGACCTTCCCGGAATGAACGCGGCCTTCGATGCCTTCATGGCGGAGGAGCGCGCTAAGGCGACCATTGTGGACTGTCGCACGGAGGACTGCTCGGCGGCAGCGACGGCAAGCGAGTAGAACGCCGGGCGTCCATAACCACTGCTGCTCGCCACCTCGAACGCCGTATGCAACCAGCAACGCTACCAAGACGACTGATCATCTCAGGCACGATCGTGTTTGCACTCGTGCTCGTGGCTGGCGGGGTCCTCATGTGGCGGGCGACGACGGGGCAGGGGCAGTCAGGGCCGGAGGGAGTCAAGCTCGACGTGCCGAAGGTCTCGCCTGACACCCTGATGATTGTGAATGGCGAGCCGGTGAGCGGCTGGCTGGCAGACATCATAATCGGCAACGGCGGCACATCAGAGCGGGCGTTTGAGGAGACGCTCAGGCAGGTACTGATCGTTCAGGCAGGCAAGCGATTAGGTCTCACGGCAACAGAGGAGGAGGCCGTTGCGTTCCTCAAAAAGGAGGAGGCAAGCTGGGCGAACGACTCTGCCGAGGAGCGCGCAAAGCATGACGCGCTACAGATCGCACAAAATCTACCGACATCGGAGATTTGGCGCGACCCAGAGGAAATGAAGCGCTGGGGCATTCCGATGGTTACCATGCTTAAGGTCGGCGAATATGTCAACAAGCACGCGGATCGGCACGAGGTGATCCCCGGAACTGGCATATTCGAACCGGACACGGCCATGTCGGACTTCCTAGCGCAGGAGCGCGCCAACGCGACGATCATCGACTGCCGTACGGAGGACTGCTCGGCGGCAGCGGCGGCAGACTGACACCGTGGCGCCTTTCCCCTTACTCAGCAGAGCAGAGGAGCTAGAAGCCCGCGCGTCAGTCACCCCCCTAAGCCTAACCTTGACGTAGACGTAAGTATTCGCTAGACTGCCTGGTGATATGCCCCACAAGAGCGAACCCGCCTCGGCGGGCAGGCCCGTCGAGGTAGCGCCGGACGAAGCGTACCTCCAGATCGGCGAGGTGGCGGAACGAACGGGCGTCACCCAGCGCACCCTGCGTTTCTACGAAGAGAAGGGCCTGGTACAGCCGCCAACGCGCATGGAGGGCGGCTTCCGCCTGTATTCGGAGGAGGACATCCAGCGCGTCGAGCGGATCCGGCGCTTACAGAAGCACCTAGGCTTCACGCTGGCCGAGATCAAGGAGATGGTCGAAGCCGAAGAGGTGAAGATGCAGCTGCGGGCGGAGTACCGGCCGGAAGCGGCGATCTCCGAGAAGAAGGCGCAGGTCCTGCGCGCCATCGAGTTGACGGAGCGCCAGCACGCGCTGATCCGGCAGAAAGTCGCCGCGCTCACGGACATGCAATCGAAGCTTGAAGAGCGCCTGGAGACGTACAACGGTTGGCTCCGCCAGCTGGACGAAGAGGCGAAGTCGAAGGGCAAGGCGAAGGCGAAAGCCTAGCTCACAGGAACAGTCGCAAGAAACACCAACGCCCTCGAAGGAGGGCGTTTCGTATTCGCCCGCGGCGCTCGCTGTTAGTGGTGCGATTCTTCTTGGGGAGGCGGTGGTTGCACGCGGCCCAGGACGACGCGCACGATGTACAACACCAGCCCGATCGCCGCTGCGCCACCGGCCGCCAGCACCGTCCACACCTGGACGTTGTCGCGCGAGCCGTCTGTCGTACTCGAATCGCCGTTGGCCTGCGCACTGATCTGGGGCGCTTCGCTGTACGCGGAGGAGGCGCTCGTGGTAGACGCGTTCGCGTAACCGGCAACGCCGAGCGCCAGGACCGACGCAGCGCAGATCGCCAACAGCGTTCGTGGCATCATCGCGGTTCGCAGCGTAGCACGCAGCGAGCGTACGTAATAGCGCACCCTCACGGCGGCGGCGGAGCGCTTCGGCGTGCGGGATCGATTGGACTCATCAGTCCAACAGCGTTGCCGTCGGGATCTTCGACGATGGCATAACGCGCGCCCCAAAAGGTGTCGTAGGGGGCTTGCTGATTGCGGTAACCAGCGTCCGTGAGCTCCGCGTACAGCTCGTCGACAGCCTCCCGCGACGCAACGCGAAAGCCCAGCACGCCTGCCCCGCCGTTCACGGCGGAGCTCCAGCCGGCGTTCCACTTCTGGGCGAACGCCTCGCTGTCGAACTCCAGCTCGAGGCCATCATCCGGCATCTCCACAGAGCGGTGGTGCCCTTCCCAGCCGGGCGCCGCATCAGGGATCGACAGCCCGAGGCGCCGGTAGAAGGCAACTGTCGCCTCCATGTTCTTCACAACAAGGTTGACCTGATTGAACACCGGCCCTTCGTTGGTCATCAATCCACCTGGACGCCGAGTCGGGCGAGCAAGCCTTCTAGCTCTTCGTCCGAATAGAAATGCACAACGAGCCGGCCGCGCCCGCGCGCGCGCTGGTGCAGCTCCACTTTCGTGCCGAGGGCGGTTCGCAGGCGTTCCTCCAAACGTGAAACGTCTGGATCGGACGCAGCAGGTGCCCTGGAGGCCGGCGCTTTCGTCGTCGGACCGCCGCGACGCACGAGCGCTTCGGTCTCACGTACGGAGAGCCCGCGGTCGACTACCTCACGCCACACGCGGCGGCGCACGCCGGGATCTTCGAGCCCGAGCAGCGCTCGGGCGTGACCTTCGGTCATTTCACCCGACGCCAGGCTGGCCTTCACCTCGTCGCTCAGCGCGAGCAGACGCATCGCGTTCGCGACGGCGGTGCGACTGCGCCCGACGCGCGTCGCGATCGCCTCCTGGGTCATATCGAATTCGTCGGCGAGGCGTCGATAGGCGAGGGCCTCTTCAAGGGCGTTGAGGTCTTCGCGCTGCAAGTTCTCGACGAGCGCCAACTCCAGCAGCTCACCGCTGGCCGCCTCTTTCACCACGACGGGCACGCGCTGGAGACCGGCGAGGCGCGCCGCGCGCAGGCGTCGTTCGCCGGCGATGAGCTGGTATACGCCGGGCTGCTCGCCTTCGCTGACGAGCAGCGGTTGGATCACCCCATGCTCGCGCACGCTCTCGACGAGTTCGTTCAGCGCACCTTCGTCCATCACCGTCCGCGGCTGTTGCGGGTTCGGCACAATGAGATCAACGTCTACTTCGTCCACGCCGGGCTTGCTCGGGATCAACGCCGAGAGACCACGGCCCAGACCGCGCGCGCGTGTCACGATGCCACCTCCGCCTTCCTGCGTGCGTCCGCCAACAACTCCTCCGCTGCTTCATCGTAGGCAAGCGCCGCGGGCGAGCGCGGGTCGTACACGTTGATCGGCACGCCGTGGCTGGGCGCTTCGCTCACGCGGACGTTGCGCGGGATGATCGCATGGAACGTGTTCGCGAAGTGACGGCGCACCTCCTCCGCCACCTGCTGTGATAGGCTCGTGCGCTTGTCGTACATGGTGAGCAGTAGACCGCGCAGCTCGAGGCGCGTGTTCAGGTTACGGCGCACCAGGTCGAGCGTGTGTGTGAGCTGCCCGAGCCCCTCGAGCGCGAGGTATTCGCACTGGACAGGGACGATCACTTCGTCCGCCGCTGCCAGGCCGTTAACGGTCAACAGGCCCAAGGAGGGCGGGCAATCGATAAATACGATGTCAAAGCTCTCTAGACCCGTCTCCATCGCCCGTTTCAGGCGATATTCACGCGCCATCATCGCGGCGAGTTCTACCTCGGCGCCCGCGAGATCGGGCGACGATGGCACGACGAACAGTCGCTCGGATGCCGTCGCAAGGATCACATCGGTGAGCGTCTTCTGGCCCATCAGCACCTGGTACATGCTCGCCTCGTCGTCGGGGCGCAAGCCAAGACCAGACGTCGCGTTCGCCTGTGGGTCGAGGTCGATGATAAGCACGCGCTTGTCGCGCGCAGCGACCGCGGCGCCAAGGTTGATCGCCGTGGTCGTCTTGCCGACGCCGCCCTTCTGGTTAGCGAGTGCGATCACCGTCGTCATCGCAACGCCACCTCCGGGTGTTCGCGCATGCGCGCATCGATCTGCGAACGATCGGTGATGCCCTCGATACCAACGCCCTCCACGGAACACGCGGCCGCGGCCGATGCGAAGCGCGTCGCTTCCGCACCGTCCGCCGTCTCGTGATAGCGAACGAGAAACGCCGCGGCGAACACGTCGCCGGCGCCCGTGGGATCGACTTCGTTCGTGGGGAACGCGTCGATTTCGAGCCAGCGGCCGCCCGCGTGCATACGCGCGCCGGAGCGATAGCGCGTCATCGCTACGATCGGCAGTTCCGCAGCCCACTGGTCGACTTGATCCCGTCGCCCCTCGATGTCCTCGTCGGAGACGAAGAGGGCGTGGCAGCCGGACCAGAACGGCGGGCCGTCCCAGGCGCAGCGCTCGACGCGCTGTTCATTAGTGATGCGTCGGAGCCAGCCCTGCGCGGCGACTCCGGTCAGTGAACCAGCGAACGATTCGCCGAAGCCGGGCGCCATCTCACCACAGACCGGGCCAAGGAGCACCACAGGCGCTGAACGCCATTCAGCGGGAACATCGTCCATCTGGAGTGGTTCCGCTTGGCGGAGCACGCGCTGTCGACGCATACCACCGTCGTACACGTTTTCGAACGCTGTCGTATGCGATGATGCTCTGCCGGCGATCTCAACGCCGGGGAGCCAATCATCAAGATTCAGGTCCGGGCGTCTTCTGGTCACCACCCCTACGCTCAATCCCAACCGCTGCGCTTGCACCGCAGCGAACGCTGCCGTACCGCCGAGTCGCCAGCCGCCGGGCACCAGGTCTTGTACCACGTGCCCGAGCACAATGAAGTCGGGTACTGCCACGCCGACTTACCGGCGAATGCTGATCGCGACCTTGCGCGACTCGCCCTCTCCAACGCTCGCTGTCTCAACCGTCGGATCTTTGGAAAGCGCCATGTGGATGATGCGTCGTTCGTTGGGCGGCATCGGCTCGAGGGTCACCGGACGTCCCGACTTACGCACGCGCTCGGCCATCCGGAACGCCATTGCGCGGAGCGTCTCCTCGCGCCGCCGCCGATAGCCTTCGACATCGACCGCGAATGGCGCCATGTTCTGGTATCGATGGCCGACGATCAGGTTCGTCACGTACTGGAGCGAGCTGAGCGTGCTGCCGCGGCGTCCGATCAATACCCCGAGGTCGTCGCCCTCGACGTCGAGCACGGCGCGGGTGAGGCCGCTGCCATCAGCCCCCGTCTCCGGCGCGCGCACGGTCACGGTTGCATCGATGCCCATCAGGTCAAGCAGCTTCTCAACGGTTTCTTTCGCGAACCCGAGCTCGTCGCCGGTCGGCATCTCGTGCGACGCGGGTCCCACGCGCACTCTGGCGGCTTCGCCGCCGATGCCGAAGAGGCCCGGCCGGCCTTCGCTGACGACTGCAACGGTTACTTGGTGCCGCTCGAGGCCGAGCTCGGCGAGCGCGTTCTCAACGGCATCATCAACCGTTTTACCCGTCGCTTCGATCTCTTCGAATTCGCTAGCGTCTGCGCCTGCCACGACGACGTCGCCTCCTCTTCTTGTCCGGTTCCGTTGCCGCCACAGCTTCGGGCTCCTCTCCCTCTTCGTCCTGCTCCTCAGGCTCGCTCACGACCGTCGCCACCTGCGCTCCGTCCCGGCGGGCCGGCACCGCGGCCGGCGCCGGCGAGAGCGAGAAGATCCTCTTCCAGCTGACGTTTTCCCGGCCCACGTAGGAGTACTGCAGGGCGATGCTCACAACGTTTGTCGCCACCCAGTATAGCGCCAACCCGCTCGGGAACGACAAGGTAAAGAACGCGAACATGATCGGCATCATCCAGAGCATGGTTTGGTTGATCTGCTGCTGCTGGGGGTCTGCCGATGCGTTCATCGGGGTCATCATCCGCTGCTGGACCCACATCGAAGCGCCCACAAGCAACGCCATGATCATCGTAGGATCCGGTTTCCCTAAATCGAGCCAGAGGAAGTGGTTCTCCAAAGGCACTGCGGTACGGAGGAACGACCACGGGTAGAGCTGCTGGGAGAGGTTGAGCATCGTCTCTGGCGTGTCGCCCAAGGTGAAGCGAATGCTCTGGTACAGCGCGAACCAGATGGGCATCTGCACCAGCATGGGCCAAATGCAGCCGAGCGGGTTCACGCCGGACTCGCGGTAAAGCTTCATTGTCTCTTCGGAGCGCCGCCGGGGGTCCTTGTATTTCTTCTGGAGCTCCTGCACCTTCGGCTGGACCAGCTGCATGGCCCTTGTCGAACGCATTTGCGACCGGGTGAGCGGCCACGTTGCGCCGCGCATGAGGAGCGTGAAGATAATGATGGCGAGACCGAAGCTCCCGAATGAGAGCTGGGCAATAAGCACAAGGAAGTTGGTCATGGGAATGACCAACCCGTGCGACCAGACCCAGCCGATCAGTTGTAGTACGTCCACAGTCCCTTAATCTCCTGAGAGCGGCTTTCTCTCCACAACTTTCAGCTCAACCGGGTCGATGACAATTAGGCTTCCGGCCTTGGTGACCACGATCATTTCGAGCTGTTGGTCGCTGGCGCCGGCGCTGGCCGGTCGAACGACGGGGTCGGTCAGCACGTCTTCGGCCAACGCCAGCGGCTTCTGGAAGGCGGGCGTGCCGTCGGCGGCGCTGATGCCGTACACGTTGCCATCGCGATCGATAATCAGAAGCACATCGCCCACGAGGACGGGCGCCGAATGGATCTCTGCCAACGTCTCGAAGGGCGCGGGCCACGCGGGATCGCCTGTCGCTGCGTCCACAGCGTAAACGCGGCCGTCCAGGCTGCCGGCGTAGACGACGCCGTTGGCCAAGAGCGGGCGGGTCCAGAACCAGTTATCGGCCTTGATCTCCCAGCGTTCCTTGTGCGTTCCCATGTCGATGCCACGCAGCTTGTTGTCGAAACCGCCCAGGTAGATCAGGCCAAGGCTCTCGTCCACCACCGGCGGCCCAGCGATGCCGGCGCCGGTCTTATACTTCCAGAGCTCATCTCCAGACTGGGCGTCCAGTGCGTACAGGTTGCCATCGAGTGAGGTCACATAGAGCTTGCCCATCGAGAGGACGGGCGTGGACCAGATGCGCTTCGCCGACTTGAACGACCAGGCTTCGGTCCCATCGAAGTTGACTGCATAGACGTTGCCGTCGGACGAGCCAAAATAGACTCGATCTTCACCCGCCGTGACGCCCCCAACCAGGACGTCTCCGGTGGGGAAGGGCCAGTTCCGGCGGAGGGCGCCATTTTCGGCGTTGATTGCGTAGAGGTAGTCGTCGTAGCCGGGGACGAACACCGTACCACCGGCGGTGGTTGGTTCGCCGTAGAGGGCGACCACGTCGACCTTCTCGGTTTCCTGGCCCGTGGGGAAGGCCCAGTGAACCTCGAGCGTCGCGGCGTCAAAGGAGTAAAGCCGGTCCTTGTGAGACACGAGGAGGGTGCTCGTGCCGTCGCCAGCGGGCACAAGAACGGGCGAAGCCCAGCCCTCAGGCTTGGCGAGGCGTCGGCAGCCGACACCAACGAGCGCGAGGGCAACGAGGCCGGCGAGCGCAACGGCCAGCGGAAGGCGGGGAAGGGAGCGGGTGGTCAACGCGGCAGCCTTGCCTCAGCATGCCCTCGATGTTTCACGTGAAACATCGAGGCAGAAATCGAACCTACGGGACAGGATCGTAGCCTCCTCGGTGGAGCGGATGACAGCGGGCGACTCGCTTGATCGCGAGCCAGATTCCCCGGACCAGGCCGTGCCGCTCGATCGCCTCGTACCCATAGTGGGAGCAGGTCGGCTCGAATCGACAGGCGGGGGGCATCACAGGCGACGCCGTCCGCTGATACAGGCGGATTGCGGCGAGAGCAGCCGTCCTCATCAGTCACGCTCCGAAGCAAGAAGGCCGGCGCGCCCGAAGAGCGCGCCGATGGCCTCGCGCAGGGCGGCGTACGAGGCCCGTTCGGACCCCTTCCGTGCGGTGAGCACCACGTCCCAGCCGGAACCAACAGCGAACGAGCGCACGGCCTCGCGCAGGCGGCGCTTCACCTTGTTCCGAACCACGGCCGTACCTAGCGGCTTACCTACCGCAAATCCGAACCTGCTGTGGGCTGCCTCAGTCTGGAATACGCGCATTATCAATAGATCGCTTCGATACGGGCGACCTCGCCGATATACGGCGGCGAAATCGCGGCGGCTCCTCAGGCGCTCAGATCGACGCATCGCCGCCGTACAGACGGCGAGCGCCGCCTAGACGCTCAGCCGCTTGCGGCCCTTCCGACGACGCGCCTGCAGGACGTTGCGGCCCCCGGGCGAGCTCATCCGAGAGCGAAAACCGTGAGTTCGCTTTCTTGGGATCCGCTTTGGCTGGTACGTTCGCTTCGGCACGCCGCCTCCTCTCTTTCAAGTTACGCAACAGTATAGATTCGTCATAACCTTGTGGTCAATCAGGGCCGTACTTCGGCCAGCATTGTCTCTTGGGCTGGAAACAGTAGCAAAAGCTAGCATCAGCTTGTACGACAAAGATATTCACCGTATATGGCAGCCTATGCCAAATACATTCCGATACTTTGACATCACACGCCCACCATCGCCTTGCGCCTGTTCGCTTATGTGACGTAATCTTAGGCTAGATTAGCACTCTCACGGTGAGAGTGCTAATCTGCACGAAGAAAGGAGGCTTGCTCATGGCAACCCAACTCATACCTCTCGCTGACCGACTCGTCATACGGCCTGTGGTACAGGAGGAGGTCCTCTCCAGCGGCATCGTCATTCCGGACACGGCCAAGGAGAAACCGCAACAGGGCGAGGTCATCGCGGCCGGGCCCGGTCGTCTGGACGAAGGCGGCAAGCGCATCGCGCTGGAGGTCGCCGTTGGCGACCGTGTGCTTTACAAGAAGTACTCCGGCCAGGAGATCAAGCTGGACCAGGACGAGTTCATCGTTCTGTCAGAGGGCGACGTCCTCTGCAAGGTGAGCGGCAACTCGGCGAAAGCCTCAACCAAGAAGTCCAAGCGATAACCAAACCCGCACATCGACGTGCAGGAAGGAGCATGATCTATGGCGAAGCAATTAGTCTTCGACGAAGAGGCGCGCCGCTCGCTGAAGGCAGGCGTTGACGCGCTCGCCGACGCATTGAAAGTAACCCTGGGCCCGCGCGGCCGAAAGGTGATCCTGGAGCGGAAGTTCGGCCCACCCGCCGTTGTCGACGACGGCGTCTCGATCGCGAAAGAGATCGAGCTGAAGGATCCGTTCGAAAACATGGGCGCCCAGCTCGCCAAAGAAGTCGCGAGCAAGACGAACGACGTCGCGGGCGACGGGACGACGACCGCGACGGTGCTCGCCCAGGCGCTGGTGCGCGAGGGGATGAAGAACGTCGCTGCGGGTGCGAACCCGATGGCACTCCACCGCGGTCTCCAGAAAGGCGTCGACACCGTCATCGCGGCGCTGCGTGAGATGGCGGAGCCGGTGATGGGCAAGTCCCAGATCGCGCAGGTCGCGGCGAACTCCGCGAACGACGTCGCTATCGGCGACACGATCGCCGAGGTGATGGAGAAGGTCGGCAAGGACGGCGTGATTACGGTCGAAGAGTCGAAGGGGCTACGCCTGGAGACTGAGTTCGTCGAAGGGATGCAGTTCGACCGCGGCTACGTCTCTCCCTACTTCGTGACGAACACGGAGCGGATGGAGGCAGGGCTGGACGACCCGTACATATTGATCACGGACAAGAAGATCTCCGCCGTCAGCGACATCCTGCCGATCCTGGAGCGCGTGCTGCAGGTGACGAAGAACTTTGTCATCGTCTGCGACGACTGCGACGGCGAGGCGCTCGCGACGCTGGTGGTGAACAAGCTGCGCGGCACGATCAGCGCGCTGGTCATCAAGGCGCCCGGCTTCGGCGACCGGCGCAAGGCGATGCTCGAAGACATCGCGGTGCTGACGGGCGGCACGTACGTGACGGAGGAGATGGGCCGCAAGCTGGAGAACACGCAGGTCGCGGACCTCGGGCGCGCGCGGCGCGTCGTCTCCGGTAAGGACGACACAACGATCATCGAAGGCCACGGCTCGGACGAAGCGATCCAGTCGCGCATCAAGCAGATCAAGGTGCAGACCGAAGAAGCGACGTCCGAGTTCGACCGCGAGAAGCTGCAAGAGCGTCTCGCGAAGCTCGCCGGCGGTGTCGCGGTGATTAAGGTCGGCGCGGCGACGGAGGTCGAGCTGAAGGAGAAGAAGCTGCGCGTCGAAGACGCACTGTCGGCGACGCGCGCCGCGGTCGAAGAGGGCATCGTCCCGGGTGGGGGCGTGGCGCTGATCCGGATCATCCCGAAGCTCGAGAAGCTGGAGAAGAAGCTGGAAGGCGACGAGCGAACGGGCGTCAGCAGCCTGAAGAAGGCGCTGGAGGAGCCGATGCGCTTGATCGCTGAGAACTCCGGTGAGGAGGGCTCGGTGGTCGTCGACGCGGTGAAGCGGTCGACGGAGCAGAACTTCGGCTTCGATGCGGACAAGAACGAGTACGGTGACCTGCTCAAGAAGGGCATCATCGACCCGGCGAAAGTCGTGCGCTCGGGCATCGAGAACGCGGTGAGCATCGCAGGAATGGTGCTGACAACCGAGTCGCTGATCACGGAGATCCCGGAGGCGCCGTCCGCGGCCCCGATGGCTCCTCCGCCGATGGACTACTAGGCCGGCAGGCCAAGACCGACGAACCGAACCTGGGGCCGCTCGATCGAGCGGCCCCAGTTGCTCTCCCCTCTGGGCTGATGTACTATCGCCCCGACTCCCCGCTCCTATAGAGGTGGTCGTGCATCCCCCCCGAACGTTTCTCCTCCTTCCGCTGCTGCTCCTGCTGATCGGCTTCGCGGTGGCTGCTTGCAATAGCGGCGGCTCGGACGGCAAGCAGGCTTCGACGAATCTGACGGACGTCCCGACGGCCACCCTGCCCGACCCGTTGCCGGAAGCGATCATCCTGGGCGAGGCGCAGCCTGTCGCCGACGGATCGAGCTACACAGTGAGGGCGGGCGACACGCTCGCCAGCATCGCCGCGCGCGTCGGCACCACGGTCGATGCGTTGATCGCGGCGAACGCGGGCGTCGATCCGACAGGACTGGCGGTGGGACAGGTGCTGATCCTGCCGGGCGGCAACACGACGCGCCGTGATGAGGACGTGCTGCCGGCAACGGTTGTGCCGACGCCGCAGCCGGACCGGAGCGGCGAGACGACCTACACGGTGAAGTCAGGCGATAACTCGTCGAACATCGCCGACAGCTTTGGTGTCACGCTGGACGAGCTCGCGGCGGCGAATAACACGACCGTCGACGACCTGCGTGGCCTGGTCGTGGGCGAGGTGCTCACCATCCCAGCGCGTTCCAACGGGCAATGACGCTGGCAGGGGTTGCTTGCACGGCCATTCGGCCTGTGCTAGCTTCGAAACACTTTCGATTCTAGAGGCGAACGATGCCCGCAGAAGACCAGCTCAACCAACTGCAACAGTTCAAGGACCAGACTCGCCTCGGCGGCGGCCAGCCGCGCATCGATGCGCAGCGCGACCGGGGCAAGCTGACGGCGCGCGAGCGCATCCACCTGCTGTTGGACGACGACAGCTTCGAGGAGCTCGATCAACTCGTGCTGCTCGCCGGCACGGAGTTCAACACGAGCAAGGTGCAGGCGGAGGCTGTCGTCACCGGCTGGGGCAAGATCGACGGACGGCCGGTGTACGTCTTCTCGCAGGATTTCACGGTCGTCGGCGGATCGCTGTCGGAGCCGATGGGCGACAAGATCGTGAAGATCATGGACCTGGCGATGAAGAGCGGCGCGCCGGTGATCGGCCTGAACGACGGTGGCGGCGCGCGCGTGCAGGAAGGCGTCGATTCGCTCGCCAGCTACGGCGAGATCTTCCTGCGGAACGTCCTCGGCTCAGGCGTGGTGCCGCAGATCTCGGTCGTGCTGGGCCCGACGGCGGGCGGGGCGGTGTACTCGCCAGCGATGACGGACTTCGTGTTCATGACCAAAGGGGCGTACATGTACATCACTGGCCCGGACGTGGTGAAGGCCGTGACGGGCGAAGACATCTCGCACGAGGACCTGGGTGGCGCTATGGCGCACGCGACGCACAGCGGCGTCTGCCACTTCGCGATCGAGGGCGAGGAGGAGTGCTTGCAGGAGGTGCGGCGCCTGATGTCGTTCCTGCCGGCGAACAACATGGAAGACCCGCCGCTGTTCGAGACGGGCGATGACGTGACGCGCCGGGACGAAGATCTTCTCCACGTGATCCCAGAAGAGCCGCTCCGCCCGTATGACATGCGCGAGGTGATTTACCGGGTGGTTGATGCAGGTGATTTTTTCGAGGTGCACGAGCACTTCGCGCAGAATATCATCGTCGGCTTTGCGCGCATGGCGGGGCGCACGGTAGGGCTTGTCGGCAACCAGCCGCAGTACCTTGCCGGTTCGCTAGACATTGATTCGTCGCGCAAGGCAGCGCGCTTCGTGCGCTTCTGCGACGCGTTCAACATCCCGATCATCACCTTCGTTGACGTGCCGGGGTACCTGCCCGGCCGATCGCAGGAGTACGGCGGCATCATCACGCACGGAGCAAAGCTGGTCTACGCGTACGCCGAGGCGACGGTGCCCAAAGTGACGCTGATCGTGCGCAAGGCCCACGGCGGCGCGTACGACGCGATGGGCTCGAAGCACCTGCGGGCGGACGTGAACCTGTCGTGGCCCACGGGCGAGATTGCGGTGATGGGACCGGATGCTGCCGTAGGCATCATCTATAGACGCCAGCTCGAGAAGGCGGAGAACGTTGAAGAGGAGCGAAGCCGGCTGATCGCTGAATATAAGGCGAAGTTCGCCAATCCGTACGTGGCGGCATCGAAGGGCTTCATCGACGACGTGATCGACCCGCGCGATACGCGGCCGAAGGTGATCCGCGCACTCGAGATGCTGCGGAACAAATCGGACACGATGCCGGCGAAAAAGCACGGCAACGTCCCCCTGTAGCCCCAGACACGAGCGACGTCGAGCGGCGATGTTCCCGATCGCCCTCCCTCGCTGCCCCTGAGAGGCATCTCTGTCGGTTGACGGGCGGAGGTGGTCTCTCTACAATGGCCCAGGGCGGGGGAAGGACTTATGTAGCGTCCCCATGACAGCCGCACCCGCCAGATCAGCCGTTCGTCCCCACAAGCGCTGGCTCTTCTTACCAGTCACGCTGGCTGTCATCTTCATGCTCACCGGCTGCTACACGTTTGGCAACGAAAGCTCGTGGCTGCGCGTGCAGAACATGGGCAGCGGCAACGCCGACCTTTCGATCCAGTTCGTGAACGACGCGGGGCAGATCGTGGGCGAGCGGTCGTGTCCAGGGCCGCGCTGTGGCTCGCTCGCGCCGGGCGCTGCGATGACGGTGGGGTACCAGGGCGCTTCGGAGTTCCCGGCTGGCGTCCTGGGCTCGACGGTGGTGAACAGCAATCAGCCGGTCGCGGCGCTGATGGTATCGGACGTGGGTCGCGGGGCCGGCCGGTTCCAGAGCGGCGGCGACACGTTCAGCAACAGCCCGGCGGGCGGGGCGCTGTATCTGCCGTACATCGTGCTGAAGGCGGGGCCGGATAGCACCTGGAACTCGCGCTTCGCGATCCAGAACCTGAATCCCGCGGTGCCGGCGTGCGTGACGCTGGTGTACGTGGGCAGCGGAGGCAGCGCACTCTCCTGGGAGCCCTACAATCCGTTCCAATCGGCGCAGCACCTGTCCGGCTGCCCGAATGGCGGGATGCGGCTGGGCGGCGGACAATCGCTGTTCCGCGATCTTTCGAGCATGCCGGTGGCGGAGGGATTTGCGGGCAGCGTGCAGGCGATCCTGCACACGAACGGCCAGGGCGCATCGCCAACACAGCAGACGGTCGTTGGCTCGGCAGGCATCTGGAACGAACAGACGATGGACTTCGCTTCGTATCGCGCGATCACGAATGGTGAGCTGGGCACGACGGTCCTGCTGCCGCTGATCGAACGCAACGCCAGCGGTTACTGGAGCACCTACTTCCAGATCCAGAGCCCCGGCCCGGACGCGAACGTCACGCTACGCATCGTCGGCAAGGCGAACAATCAGCCGATCGCGCAGCAGAACACCTTCACCGTGCACGGCAGCACGCTCTGCATCCAGGACGACCCAGGGCGCGATTGCCTGGGACAGACGCCGGGCCTGCCGAACGGCTTCCAGGGATACGCCGTGCTCACGTCAAGCGAGAAGATCGGCGTCGTCGTTCATCGCGCGAACTGGGCGCAGGAGTTGCTTTCCAACTATCGAGGCGTGCGATCGGGTCAGGCAACGCGGAAGGCGTATGTACCGCTGGTCGTGAAGAACGCAACGTCGAACGCGCGGACGGGCGAGGACTCTTTCCTGCGCATCATGGTGGCGGACGGAAGCACGGGGAACGTGACGGTGCGTTACAAGGGCGCGACGGGCAGCACGGTGACGCAGAACCTCAGCGTCGCGGGGGCGACGACGCTGTCTATGAATAATCTGTCGGTGCCGCTGCCGAGCGGCTTCGTGGGCAGCGCGATCGTCGAATCGAACAAGCCGCTGGTGACCGTCGTGGGCCTCACGACCGGACACGCGCCGGGCGACAACCGGGTGATGTTCAACGCGGTACCGCCGTAGGGGCGATCGCGAACGTTGGTTTGACCCAGTGTGCCCGCGCCCGCTACGGTAGACCCCGATAGCTACGCCTTTCGCGTCCCGATCGTCGGGGTGTACCGGTCCTGACATGGCCAACTCCTCCCAGCCGTGGACGAAAAGCATCTTTGTGCTTGAGCGACCCGCGTTCTTGCGACGACTGCCCGCGATCGCGCCGATCGCGCAGCGCGTGTGGGCGCTGGCGCTGGTCGCGCTGGCCGCGGCGTGGATCAGTTTCTACCTGATCACGCCCCTCCCATACATCGAGCTCGAGACGTTCGAGGCGACGGTGATGTTGCACGCCGTCACGGCTCTGGTGTTCATCCCATATCTTGTATCACTGATCGTCTGGCGACGGCTGCCGGGCGGCAGCATGCTCGACCTGCCGATCGTCGGCCTTATCGTGGTCTACCTGCTCGCGACGGTCGGTTCGCTCGACTGGCGTTTGAGCCTGGAGGTGACGCTGACGGCGTTCATGGGGCTAGGCGTGTTCTACGTCCTGTCGGAGCGGCGGATGTTGCGTTTGTGGCAGGTGGAGACGGCGTTCATGATCGCGGTGCTGGCGGCGGCGGTGAAGGCGCTCTGGATCGTAGGCGAGGATTACCAGCACTGGCTGGAGCTGACCCAGGCCGTGAGCGGCGGCCTTTCGCTGGGCGATCTGATCCCTCCGACGGTACCCAAGGTGCACGACGTGGGCGATCACCCGAACCTCCTCGGCGGCATCTTCGCGATGAGCCTACCGCTGTTTTTTGCCGGCATGTTCCGTCCGGCGCACGTTACGTTTCGCGTCGCCGCGACGCTGGGCGCCGGTGTGATCGCGCTCGCGCTCTTCCTCACGGTGACGCGCTCCGCGTGGATCGGCGCGGCGGTAGGCGTGACGACGACAGCGGTGCTGCTGGCGTTCGCGACGGAGAACGGGCGCGGCTGGCTGCGCTGGTTGTGGCCGAGCACGCCGCTCGGGCGCGGGCTGCTGGTCGCAGGCGCGGCGGCGGCCATCGCTGTCGTGGTAGTGAGCGGGCTGTACGCGACGCGTTCAGTTGAGGCGAGGCCAATCTGGCTCTTCCGGCAGTCGGACACACCCCGTTGGGACGTGATGGAGGCGGGCGCAGACATGTTCCAGGACTACCCCTTCCTGGGCACGGGGCCGGGCGTCTTCGGGCTGCTCTACCCCGAATACAGCGGGCGGTTCCCCAACCACGCCTTCCACACGCACAACGGCTACCTCCAGGGCGCCGTCGATATGGGGGTGCTGGGCGCGCTGGCGATACTGGCGCTGGCAGCGACGATGGCGTGGCTGATCATCCGCAGCCTGCGCGAGGCTGAGGGACACGCGCAATTCACGCTCGCGGCGGGGGCGGGAGCGCTGCTGGCGTTCGGCGTGTTCAGCCTCTTCGATTCGCCCAACGGTTTCAAAGGGCCGCTTGTCGCGATGGCGAGTGTGGGTGCGATCATCGTGCTCGCCGCGCGCGAGGGATCGGGCGAGCGGGACGAACCCGTCGTGATCGCGCTTACCTGGCCGAGCGCTGGCGCCATCGGGCACATCGTGGCGCGGGCGGCCGTCGCGATCGTAATGGTGGGCGTGCTCATCACGTGGGGCGTGCGGCTGGATGTCGCGCACTATCACTACAGCAACGCCCAGGCGAATGCTAACGCCGGCAACTTCAACGGGGCGCGCGAGGAGGCGCAGCGGGCGATCGAACTCGATCCGGACTTCGCGGTGTACCACCTGCAGCTCGGCACGATATTGGGCGAGACGTATCTGCGTACGCAGAATTCGCTGGCCCTGCGCGATGCAATCGCCGAGCTAGAGGAGACGACGAGGCTGGAGCCGCGCAGCGCCGTCGCGCACGCGAACATGGCGCTGCTATTGGCAAAGGGCGGCGACCGCAACCGCGCGCGCGATGAGGCGCTCGCCGCGCTCGAGTTCGCAAACAGCGATCCGAATGCGACGCTCGTCGCGGCCACGGCGCTCGAGGAGGCGAACTGGGGTGATGAGGCGGTGGCCGCGTACGCGCGAGCGCTCTTCCTGGACGCGGGGCTCGCTGATTCGCCGTTCTGGGATACGACGCCGTTCCGGCAGACGCGCTTCCCCGATATCATCGGGAGCTCCGCGCTCGTGTTCAACCAATGTTTGCAGATGCGGCTGGCGTTGGCGGGCCTGCCGCACGGAGATCTACCACGAGACCAAGCGCTCGATGCCTGTCGGCAGCAGGTGCAGGCAGCGCCGAACAACGATCAGGCGCGGATCGAGCTGGCGAACGCGCTCATCCAGACGGGCGACCTGACTGCGGCGCGCACGCACATCGACTACGTTCTCGCGCGTAAGCCAGACCTGGGATTGGCGCGCACGGCGCTCGGGCGCTGGTACGCCGCACAGGGCAACACGGATACTGCACGCGAGGAGTGGCTGCGCGCGGGCCAGCTCGGTGAGACGGACGCGCTCGTACTGCTGGGCGACTCCTACCCGCCGGGCCAGGCGCCGAGCGAGGTGGTGCGTTCGCTGCGCGGGCGGCTGCACGGCAAGTACGTCGACCGGGACTTGGTGGGCATCCTGTACTATCGATTCAAGTTCCAGCGCCGCTCCCCCGGCACGATCTTCTTACCGGGAGAGTGGCGGAGAGCCGTGCCCGGGCCGATCGCGCGCGCGCAGGACGCGCTCGATCGGTGGGCTACGGCGGGCCGCCAATAGTCTTGATCTCGCTACAATGCCGCCACCGAACGATAGGAGGCGCGCGATGACGGACGTATCGTTGCCGTACGGCGAAAGCACGGTGCAGGTATCGCTGCCGGAGCGAGCGCGGGTAGTGCGCAGCGGCGGGGGCGGCTCGCGCGTCGAGCGGGCTGTTGACCAGGAGGCGGCGGTGCGCGCGGCCATCGCGTCGCCGCTGGGGTTGCCGCGCGTGCGCGAGCTGGCGCCTGCCGGCGGCAGCGCCGTGATCGCGTTCGACGACCCGACCGTGGCCTCGTACGGGCCGGTGCGACGCTTAGCGATCGAGGCGGTGCTGGACGAGCTGGCGGAAGCCGGCGTGCCGGACGAGAACGTGACGCTGGTCTGCGCGAACGCGCTCCACCGCAAGTGGACGGCGGAAGAGCTGGCGTCGGTTATCGGCGAGGAGCTGGTGCGCCGGTTCGGGCCGCGCCCAGACGGGCGGCCGTCCGGCCGGCTGATCTGCCACGACGCGGAGGACGAGGAGAACATCGTCCACGTAGGCACGACGCGGAGCGGCTACGACGTCGATATGCACCGCCTCGTGGTCGAGAGCGACCTGACGGTGTACGTGAACGCGCAGTGCCACATGGGCTTCGCTGGCGGGTGGAAATCGGTTGCCGTCGGCTTGTCGACGTGGCGCTCGATCCGGTGGACGCACACGCCGGATGGCATGTCCATGTCGGTGCGCAACAACCGGATGCACGACGTATTCAACGAACAGGGCGCGTACCTGGAATCGACGCTGGGCAGGCGGATCTTCAAGATCGAGACGGTGCTGGCGAACCCGACGACGATCGGCCGGGTGTGGGCGGGCGGCGTCGCGGAGACGCGCGCGGCCGCGCTCGAGGTGCTGCAACAGCGCCATCCGCCTCGGCGCAGCGTCGCGCCGGAGCCAGCGGACGTGGTGATCTACGGCATCCCGAACTGGAGCCCGTACGCCGCGTTCGCAGGGCTGAACCCGATCCTAACGCTGATCTCGTCCGGGCTGGGCTACCTGGGTGGCTACATCGAGGCGCTGGGCAAGCCGGGCTGCTCCGTGATCGTCACCACGCCCTGCCCGGAGCAGTGGGACCGCGAGCACCACGCCGCCTACCCCGAGGTGTGGGATCGTGTGCTGCCGGAGACGCGCGACCCATACGAGATCACCGACCGCTTCGGTCAGGAGTTCGCGACGCGCCGCGACTACATCGAGCGCTACCGGAACGGCTACGCCTTCCACCCGGTCCACGCGATCCTGGCGACGCACCCGCTGAAGCGCCTGCGTCACGCCGGGCGCGTGTTCGTGGCCGGCGCGGACGACCCAAAGGTGCCCGAGCACGTCGGGTTTATCGCGACGGCGACGGTGGAGGATGCGATCGCGGCGGCGGAGCGCATCCACGGGCGTGACTGCTCGATCGTGTGCGTGGAGAACGCGCTGGGTTAGTCCTGCCAGCGCACCTCGAAGAGACGGACGGCTTCATCGAAGCCCTTGGGAACGACTTCGCCGATATCGGAAAACAGGAAGTTCTTGCCGATGCACAGCTCTCGGACGACGTTCGAGACGAGGATGCAGTCGGCGTCGGCGTGATCGCAGATGCGGCGAGCAAGCTGGACGGCGGCGCCGAACAGATCGTCGTGCTCGGTGACGGGTTCACCGGCACTGAGGCCGATGCGCAACCGCATCTGCGCATCGGAACGCTCGACGTTGTGTGCCGCGATCTTGCGCTGGATCGCGATCGCGCATTCGACGCCGCGGGACACCGAGGCGAAGGAGGCCATGATGCCATCGCCGGTGTGCTTCACTTCGTGGCCCTCCAGCGCTGCGAGCGAGTCGCGGACGATCGCGTCGTGGGTGCGAATGATGCCCATCGCGCCCGCGTCGCCCAGGTGCTGGGTCATCGGGGTGGAGCCTTCCATATCAGTAAAGAGGATCGTGCGAAAGGCGGTCTCGGCCCAGGGTTCGCCCTTCGATGGCCCTACGATCTTGCCGAGGAAGGCCTGCACCATCTGCGGGTCGACGTCGATGATCTCGCTTGCGATGAGGCCGTGGGCCTCGCGGTGCACCGCCGCGGCTGTTTCTTTGTCGGGCGAATCGACCAGGCAGAAGGCGCGGCCGGCGTCGTAGTCAAACCAGTAGGTGACGTATTTGACGCCGTAGCGGTCTTGCACTTCCACGTCGCGCGCGTGGGCTGCGGCGACGTCCGCGGCGCTGGCGCCTCCGATCTCGTGGCGGTCTAAGTACATGGGCATGGTGATCTCGCCCTCCTCGAGCTTCTAGGACGTCGCCAGTATAGCGTTAGGCCAGCGGGCGATAGAAGCGGCAGCGGTTGGCGGCGCTTGAGTCGTATCGCGTATGATAGGGGCGCATCTCAGGATTCGAGGACCACCATGGCACGCCTGCTTCATACACCGATCTGCGATTACTTTGGCATCGAATACCCGATCTTCCTGGCCGGCATGGGAGGCGTTTCGACCGCCCCACTCGTCGCCGCCGTCTCGAACGCGGGCGGGTTGGGCGTGATCGGCGCGGCGACGATGGGCCCGGACGAGCTCCGTGAGGAGATCCGGCGCACCAGAGAGCTGACCGACAAACCGTTCGCCGTCGACCTGCTGGCGCCGATCCCGGACCGCATTCGCCCGCAGGTGGACGTCCTCTTCGAGGAAGACATACGGATCTTCGTCGCCGGCCTCGCTGTGCCCTCGACATTCATCGACGAGATGCACGCGCGCGACATGAAGGTGATCGTGATGTGCGGCAAGGTGCGCCACGCGCAAAAGTCCGAGGACGCGGGCGCGGACGTCGTGGTCGCGCAGGGCACGGAGGCGGGCGGCCACACGGGCGAGATCGGGGCGATCGCGCTGGTGCCTCAGGTGGTGGACGCTGTGAAGATCCCCGTGCTGGCGGCGGGCGGCCTCGCCGACGGGCGGGGCATGGTGGCGGTGCTGGCGCTGGGCGCGCAGGGCGCCGTCATCGGCACGCGCTTCATCGCCTCGGAGGAGGCGCAGGCAGCGGTGGGCTACCGCAAGGCGATCGTCGCGGCGGGGGACGACTCGACGGTGCGCACGCGTTCGTACACGGGCAAGCCGGCGCGGGCGATCCGCAACGAGCGCACCGATGAGTGGGAAGCGAAGGTGGACGATATCCAGCCGTTCCCGATGCAGGCGGGCATCTCGGTGCAAGAGGGCGTGATGGACTACATGGGTCGCGGTGCCCAGTTCGACCCGCAGCGTACGTTCCTGCCCGCGGGCCAGGGCGCCGGCCTGATCCACGACATCAAGCCAGCGGCGGAGATCTTCGCCGACATCGTGCATGAAGCGGAAACGGTGATCCGCGAGCGCTTCCAGGCGAACGGGACGGCGTAAGCAACCACTGACACGAAAGGCCCGCGATGGACTTCGCCTTCACGCCTGAGGAAGAAGCGTTCCGAGCGGAGGTGCGCGCCTTCCTCGACGCGGGGCTGCGCGAGCGACCCGATGGTGGCGTCGAGGCGTGGCAGTTCTATCGAGGCTTCGTGCAGAAGCTGGCCCAGCGAGGCTGGCTAACGATGGCGTGGCCCGCGGAGTGGGGCGGCCAGGGCGCCGGCCACATCAAGCAGCTCATCTACAACGAAGAGATCGCCTACCACGAAGCGCCGGCGAACGACATCGGCAGCGACCGCGTGGGACCGACGATCATGCTCTACGGGACGGAGGAGCAGAAGCAACGTTTCCTGCCGCCAATCGTCAGCGGCGAGGCGGTGTGGTGCCAGGGCTTCTCCGAGCCGGGCGCCGGCTCCGACCTGGCGTCGCTGGAGACGAGCGCGGTGGAAGACGGCGACACGTTCGTCGTCAACGGGAGCAAGATCTGGACCAGCTTCGCGCACTTCGCGCAGTGGATGATCCTGCTCGCGCGCACAGATACGGACGCGCCCAAGCACAAAGGCATCTCGTACTTTCTGCTGGACATGAAGACGCCGGGCGTCACCGTCCGGCCGCTGGTCGATATGCTGGGCCGCCATCAGTTCAATCAGGTCTTCTTTGACAACGTGCGGGTGCCACGCGACTGCCTGCTGGGCGAGCAGAACCGCGGCTGGTACGTCGCGACGAGCACACTGGACTTCGAGCGCTCCGGCATCGCACGGGTGATCGGCAGCTATCGCAACTACGAAAGCCTCGTGGACTACGCGCGCGAGACGAAGCGCGAAGGCCGCTCGCTACTTGCGGAGCCGCTGGTGCGTCACGCGCTAGCGGAGCTGAAGATCGAGTTCGAGGTGGGACGGCTGCTGTCGTATCGGGTGGCGTGGATGCAGGGACAGAGCATCGTGCCCAACTACGAGGCGTCGGTCTCGAAGATGTACGGCTCGGAGCTGGCGCAGCGGCTGGCGAACGTTGGCATGCGGCTGCTTGGCCTCGGCGGGCAGCTCGACCCGGCATCGCCGTGGGCGCCGCTGCGCGGGCGATTCGAGTCGCTCTACATCGGCGCGGCCGCGCTCACCATTGCGGCCGGCACGAGCGAGGTGCAGCGGAACATCGTGGCCGGACGCGGGTTGGGGCTACCACGGGGGTGAGGGCTCGAGGGAGGGGAGGCGCGTGCTTCGACCGGCTCAGCATGATGCTAGAATGGCTGGTCGCCGCAGAAACGGGGCTGCTGCCGAACCGGCATGACGTTGACACCCGCACGGGGACAACCGATCGCCGATAATTCCGCCATGGATCTAACGCACGACGAGTTGCTCACCTACTACATGGTCCCTGGCCCCTTCACCACCATCGAGGGGTTTGAGGAGCAGATCGACGCCGTCCGGTCCGACATCGGCGCGATAGCGAAGCTCGTCCAAGGCCTCCTGGTCCACGAAGCGTGGGCATCTGCATACACCGTCGAGCTCTCGCCGGAGCGGCGCGCCGAAAAGCAACTTCATGGCGCGGAAGCGATGCTCACCTGCGCCGTGCGCATCGACGGCCGCCCGCTCGCGGAGGGACGCCCGCCTGACCGGCGCGTCGTCGGCGTCTGCCGGCACTTCGCGACGCTCTTCGTCGCCTGCCTGCGGCGCAAGGGCATCCCTGCGCGCGCGCGCTGCGGCTTTGCGAACTACTTTAAGCCAGGCGAGAACGGCGATCACTGGGTAGGCGAATACTGGAACGCAGGCGAGCAACGCTGGATTCTCGTCGACGCGCAGATAGATGAACTGCAAGCGCAGTTCGTCAAGCCAGATTTCGACGTGCTGGATGTTCCACGCACGCGCTTTCTCGTGGCGGGCGACGCCTGGGCCGCGTGCCGAAGCGGCGCCGCCGATCCGATGACGTTCGGCGTCGGTGGCACCGACATGTGGGGTCTGCTAGAAGTGTTCGGCTACGTGCTGGTCGACCTCGCCGCACTCCAAAAGATCGAGCTACTGCCCTGGGGCTGGTATGGCCTGGCCAAAGAGGACGGTGCACTCGAGGCCGAAACGGAACTGATCGACGACTTGGCCCGGCTATCGAGCGCCGCTGACCCGGCGGCGCTCGGAGTGCTTCGCACGATCGCTTCCAGCGACGACCGTCTCCGAGTGCCCGCGGAGACCCTGTCCGCAATCATAGCCGCCGATCGAGCGGGCGCTACGGCAGTTCGATCACCGGTCAAGCCCGGCTCTGGCTAGGAGCTGGGGTCAGTCCTTCCATCCGCAATGCCTGACCGCCCCACGCACACCAAAGCCATCGTCCAGACAGGCGCGCGGGCGCTGGAGCTGCGGGAGCTGGCGCTGCCGGAGAGCATCGGGCCGGAGGAGGGGCTGCTGCGGGTGGACGCCTGCGGCATCTGCGGCTCCGACTACGAGCAGTACCAGGGCCTGATGCCCGGTCTGCCGTTCCCGCTGATCCCCGGCCACGAGCCCGTCGGCACGATCGTCGAAGTCGGCGAGGTCGCGGCGCGGCGCTGGGTCGTCGCGGCGGGCGACCGCGTGTGCGTCGAGACGCTGCTGCCGTGCGGGTACTGCCGGCAGTGTCGGGAGGGCGCGTACCGACTGTGCAGCGGCCGACGTGGGCTGAGCGGCTACGGCTACCTGGGCCTGGACACGCCACCGGGGCTGTGGGGGGCATACGCGCAGTACCTCTACCTGGACCCGCACACCGTGTTGCACAAGATATCGAAGGAGATCCCGCCGGAGATCGCGACGTTGTTCAACCCGCTAGGCGCTGGCATCCGCTGGGCGCAGCAGGTGCCGGGTACGAAGATCGGCGACACGATCGTAATCATCGGGCCGGGACAGCGCGGGCTGGCGAGCGTGATCGCCGCACGCGAGGCAGGCGCGTCGCGCATCATCATCGCGGGGCTGAGCGCCGACGAACGCAAGCTGGCGCTCGCGCGCGAGTTCGGCGCGCACGAGACGATCGATGTCGAGCGCGAGGATTTGGTGCGGCGCGTGCGCGAGATCACGGATGGCGCGCTGGCGGACGTCGTGGTCGACGTGTCGGCGGTGGCGAACGAGCCGGTCGTGCAGGCGATCGACGTGGCGCGGCGGGGCGCGACGGTGGTGCTGGCGGGCATGAAAGGCCAGCGAGCGGTCGAGGGGTTCTACAACGACCGCGTGGTGGCGAAGGAGCTCACGATTAAGGGTGTCTTCGGCGTGGATTTCCACGCGTACGAACCGGCGATCCGGCTGATCGAGTCGGGTAAGTACCCGCTCGAGAAGATGCACACGCACACGCTGCCGCTGGAGCAGGCGGAGCGCGCGCTCCAGATCCTCGCCCGGGAGGTGCCGGGCGAGGACGCGATCCACATCGCGCTGGTGCCCGGCGCTTCGTAGTTCGCACTGGTTCCGTATAATGCAGCAGCTTTCGAGTAACGTGCTGGGCTTACGTGCTTCGCGAGGCTCAGCATGATGAATCAGACTCATCACCAGGGGGCATGGCATGGCAGACGGCACCACGAGTAAGAATATCGAGCGGATGGGCAAGGTGATCGCACTGATGCCGTTCGCCAAACACCTCGGCATGGAGCTCGTCGAGGCAAGCGAAGGCTATGCCAAGCTGTGCCTGCACTACCAGAAGGAGAATAGCACCGCAGCCGATGCGCTCCACGGGGGCGCCGTCGCGGCGCTGATCGACACGACGGGCGCGATGGCGGCGTGGACGACGGCTGAGATCGCGACGCCGCGTTACTTCGGGTCGACGGTGGGGATCAACGTGAATTACCTGTCGGCAGTGATCGGCGAGGACGCCATCGCGGAAGGGCGTGTGCTCAAGCGCGGCAAGGAGATCATCTATAGTGACGTGCGCGTCACGAACGAGGCGGGCAAGCTGCTCGCGCAGGGCACCGTCACGTACCGCATCATCGAACGCGTCGACGGCTAGCCGTTGCAGCCAGCGAAAACGTAGGCGCACCGCTGCACGCCCCTAACGTCAGGTCCGCAAAAGAAACAGAGCGCCCCTAATTTGGGGCGCTCTTTCATCTATGAATCGACGTCTCCTTAGGGATAGCCCGACTGGGCGAATCTAGCGCAGGGTCGATGATAGAACCGAGTGCCCCGCCCCCGGCGGGTGATTCAGATATGGCATGGCTTGGAGCCATTCGGGGATGCCGTGCAACTCAGAGGCGACCCAAGAGGAGGACTACGATGACGAATCAACTGATGAGCCGGCTGCGCATCCTTATGGTTATGGCGCTGCTGGCTATCGTGACGGTTGTTGCGTTCGCGTGTGACGGCGGCGGCACGGCCAAGGTTAGCAACAAGCCCGCCGCACAGCAGGAGCTGACGATCCGCATCGCGAGCGATCCGACCACGCTCGACCCGCAGCTTGCAGAAGTCGCGGAGGAGATCAGCGTGGTGAAGCAGCTCTTCCGCGGGCTGTTCACGTACGACCAGAACCTGAATGTCGTGCCGGCTGTGGCGCGCGAACTGCCGACGAATGAGAACGGCGGGATCTCCGCGGACGGCCTAACGTACACGATCAACCTACGCAACGACGCGACCTGGAGCGACGGCGTGCCAGTCACCGCGAACGACTTCGTGTACGCCTTCCAGCGCCTGTTCGACCCCGACGCGGGTGCGGCGGGCTACTACTACTCCTTCTACACGAATATTAAGGGTGCGGCGGAGGCCGCCGATGGTAGCGGCTCGGTCGAGGACATCGGCGTGACGGCGGTCGACGACCAGACGCTACAGATCGAGCTGGTGACCGAGCAATCGACGCTGCCGACGCTGCTGGCGCTCTGGCCCGCTGCGCCGATGCGCAAAGACCTGATCGAGAAGTACGGCGCCGCCTGGACGGAGCCGGGCAAGCTGGTGAGCGACGGCCCGTTCGTCCTCGCCACGTACACGGCGCAGGACAAGATCGTCCTTGAGCAGAACGCCACGTACTGGGGCGAGGACCAGCCGACGCTGGATAGCCTGATCTACCGCATCATCCCTGACGACAACGCAGCGCTGCTCGCTTACCAGAGCGGCGAGATCGACGTGACGTCAGTCGCGTCGGCGGACTTCGAGCGGTTCCAGGATAACCCTGAGGTGATGCCCCTGCCGCAGCTGGAGACGTTCGCGATCTTCTACAACGAGGTACAGGGGCCGTTCGACGACGTGCTCGTGCGACGCGCAGTCAGCCGCGCGATCGACCGTGACGCATACGTCGCGACGGTGCAGAGCGGCATCGGGTTAGCGGCCGTCAGCTGGCTGCCGCCGGGGATGCCGGGCGCGGACGCCAACGTAGGCGCAGACCTCGGCTTCGACCTCGCGAGCGCGCAGGCCATGCTGGCCGACGCGGGTTACGCCGACGGCAAGGGTTTTCCGACCGTGACGTTCACCATCCCAAGCGACCCCACGAACCAGGCGACGGCCGAATTCGTCAAGCAGCAGTTGGGCGATAACCTGGGCATCAACGTGAAGATCGAAAGCCTGGAAGAGGGCGCCTTCTTCGACCGCTTCTTCGCGGGTGATTTTCAGATGGCCTGGCTGAGCTGGTTTGGCGATTACGCAGACCCAGAGAACTGGCTGCCGGAGCAGTTTGGCAGCGAGGGCGGCTTCAACGTGATGGGCTACGACAACCCGCAGGTGGACGACCTGCTGGCGCAGGCCGCGGCGGAGTTCGATCCGGCCCAGCGGCTGGCGCTGTACAAGCAAGTGCACAACATCGTCGTAGGCGATCAGGCCCTAACACCGATCTTCAACCCGCAGCGCAACTATCTGGTGAAGGCGACGGTGGCCGGCCTGGTGCCGACGACGCTGGACGCCGAACCGGGCGACTGGTTCGTGAGCAACGTCCAGATCCTCGCCGGCGACGGGCAGGCTCCGGCCTCGCTCCCGGACAGCGAGAGCAAGAACGACGAGGACGAAGAGTACCAGGAAAACTAGGAGTGCGTAGGTAGAACGAATCAGCCGGAGCCTCGACTGACCGTCGGGGTTTCCGCGTCCGAGGACACGGATGACATCGTATCTGTTCCAGCGCGTGTTGTGGATCATCCCGGTGCTGCTGGCCATCGCCGTGGTGACGTTCGTGCTGATGCACGCAGTGCCGGGCGGTCCGTGTCACTCGACCAAGCCGGCGCCACCGGAAGCGATCGCGAACTGCGAGGCGCATTACGGATTGAACCAGCCAGCATGGAAGCAGCTGGGCCACTATCTCATCGATCTCGGTCAGGGTGATCTCGGCCTCTCGCTGGAGCGCAACCGTGCTGTCTCGGACGTGCTGGCGGATGGCACCCGCGTGTCGGCGACATTGGGACTGATCGCGCTGGTGCTGAGCGTCACTGCCGGTGTGGCGCTGGGCGTCGTCTCCGCGCTGCGCCAGAACTCCGCCGTCGATTACGCTGCCGTTGGCTTCGCGACGGCGGCGGCGAGCCTGCCGAGCTTCATCCTGGGCATGTTGCTGCTGGTGCTGTTTGTGGGCGAGCTACACTGGCTGCCACCGGGCGGCTGGGGCAGCCCGAAGCAGGCCGTGTTACCGGTACTGGCGCTGAGCGTCCTGCCCACGGCGTACATCGCGAGGGTGACGCGCGCGAGCATGCTGGACGTGCTGCGTGACGATTACATTCGCACCGCGCGCGCGAAGGGCCTGCATGAACAGACGGTGGTGCTCCGGCACATGCTGCGCAATGCGCTGGTGCCGGTGCTGACCGTGATCGGGCCGCTGGCGGCGGCGCTCATCACGGGCTCGTTTATCATCGAGCATCTCTTCGCCATCCCGGGCATCGGGCGCACGTTCGTCGACAGCATCGCTGAACGGGACTACAACGTGATCATGGGCACGACGCTCTTCTACACCGTTGTCGTCGCGATCGCGAACCTGGCAGTCGATGTGCTGTACGCGTTCATCAACCCCAAGATCCGTTATGAGTCTTATGGCTAAAGACGAGAACGTCGTCACCCTGCAGACACAGCCGGCACACGGCTGGTGGTTCGACGCGGGACGCCGGTTACTGCGTCATCGCGCGGCGACGATCGGGCTGATCGTGATCGGCCTGTTCGGCATGATGGCGCTGTTCGCGCCGTGGGTGGACCGACACAACCCGGATCACCAGTACATCTACGTGGAACACAACGGCGAGCCGATGGTCGACGGGATCGGCCAGCGCACGCTGGACTCAGACGCGCGGCTTGCTGGCCCGAGCGGGCGCTTCTGGTTGGGCACCGACCGTCTGGCGCGGGACCAGTACAGCCGCCTAGTGCACGGCGCGCGCATCTCGCTCGCGGTGGGCGTGTTCTCACAGCTCATCGCGCTCGCGATCGGCGTGGCGGTGGGCATGGCAGCGGGGTTGGGCAAGCGCTGGGCGGACACGCTGCTGATGCGGTTGACGGACATCGCCTACGCGTTCCCGGACCTACTGATGCTGATCCTGCTCGTGAGCATCTTCGGCTCCAGTGTCTGGCTGCTCATCGTCGCGATCGCTGGCGTGAGCTGGCCGACGATCGCGCGTCTCGTGCGCGGGCAAGTCCTCGCGCTACGAGACGAGGACTACATCGTCGCGGCGCGGGCGTTGGGCGCGAGCAACTGGCGCATCGGCTGGCATGACTTACTCCCGAACCTGCTCGGGCCTGTGATCGTCACGGCGACGTTCGGCATCCCCAGCGCGATCTTCGCCGAGGCCGCGCTCTCGTTCATCGGGCTGGGGCTGCAAGCGCCGAGCTGGGGCCGGCTGGTGAGCGAATCCTTCGACACGATCTTCGTGGCGCCGCACCTGGTCGTGGCGTCTTGCCTCGCAGTCGCTCTGACGATGATGAGCTTCACGTTCCTCGGCGACGGGCTGCGCGACGCGCTCGACCCGCGCTCGCGCACGGCGCAGCCCCTACCCGAGCCGCCAAAGGCGTCCGGCCGGACTCCGGACGTATCCGAGCGGCGCGCGGCGTAACAGCAAGAATCAGGGAAGCCCGCAGGAGGATATCAGGGGAATCCCCTATAGGTCGTGGTCTGACGTTGGGCCACACTGTAAGGGCCGATAAGGCACGGGGCCCGCGCTCTCCTCCACCACAAACACAAACACCCGCGGGCCACAGTAGCCGGGTCGGGCCATGGA
>JBAROU010000255.1:0-6687 GCA_049642385.1 Dehalococcoidia bacterium
GGAGTCGGCGCCGCGAGAGCTCGCGGGCGCGGCGGCGGGCGCGAACTCGATGATGCGCTACTTGGGGAGCATCGTGGGCGCGGGCGTGCTGGGGGCGGTGCTGAGCACCGACGGCGGCGCGCCAGACGTGGCGATGTTCCGGCTGATCTACATCGTGCTGCTGGTGATGGCGGCGCTCGCGGCGGCGACGACGCTCTTCATCCATCGCTTCCCGGCGGAGACGGAGGAGATGATCTCAGTACCGGCGGCGGTACAGGAGGTTGTGGGGCGGGGGTAGAGGGACGCGGCGACCTGCGGTCGCCAGGGCGCACAGCAGTGCGCCCCTACGTAGATATACGGACCCCTACAGGAGATCCCCCGTGGCCATGCGGGTGCTGTGGTCCTTCTTGTAGGCGGCGATGACGTTGCGAGCGATGGTCTGCTGGTGCACTTCGTCGGCGCCGTCCACGAGGCGGGCGGAGCGGGCGTTCTTCATCATGTCGGCGAGCGGGGTGTCGGTGGAGTAGCCGAGCGCGCCGTGCACCTGGATGGCGCGGTCGACGATGCGCCAGAGGGTGTTGGCGACGTGGTGCTTGGCGAAGGAGACCTCCTGGCGAAACTCTATCTTGGCCTCGATCTTGTAGGCGGCGTGGAGCACCATGAGCTTCGCGGCGTAGAGCTCCATCGCTGAGTCGGCGATCATCCACTGGATCGCCTGCTTGTCGACGAGGAGCGAGCCGTGGGCGAAGCGTGTCGTCGCGCGGTCGACGAGCATCTCGAGCGCGACCTCGGCCTGGCCGATCCAGCGCATGCAGTGGGCGAGTCGCGCCGGGCCAAGGCGCGCCTGACCGAGCTTGTGGCCTTCGCCCTCACCACCGAGCATGTTGCCGGCGGGCACGCGCAGGTCCGTGATGCGGATCTCGCAGTGGTTGCCGCGGCCGGCCATCGTCTCGATGTCGCGCACGATCTCCCAGCCGTCAGCGGGTAGGTCGACGAGGAAGGCGCTGTTGCGCGCCTGGGGCGGGTCGGCGTCCGGGTTGGTGCAGGCGATCAGGATGGCGAAGCTGGCGCCGCGCGCGCCGGAGATGAACCACTTGTGGCCGTTGATCACCCAGTCGTCGCCGTCTTTGACGGCGTGCGTCTGGATCAACGTCGGGTCGGAGCCGGAGACTTCGGGCTCCGTCATCGCGAAGCACGAGCGCGAACGTCCTTCGGCAAGCGGGCGCAGGTACTTCTCGGCCTGGTCGGGCGTGGCCCAGGCGTGGAGCGTG
Organism: Dehalococcoidia bacterium; assembly: GCA_049642385.1. Classification (GTDB taxonomy): domain Bacteria; phylum Chloroflexota; class Dehalococcoidia; order DSTF01; family RBG-16-68-14; genus JBAROU01. Next base: position 1,251 of record JBAROU010000255.1, read on the forward strand.
TGCATGTTGCCTTCGTCGGGCGCCTGCGCGTTGAGGATGTAGGGCCCGATGCCGCCCGTGCGCGCAGCCTCCGCCGAAACGAACGCCATCGCGGTCGGGCCGAGGCCCATGCCTTCCCACTCGCGGGGCAGGTGTGGGTTCCAGAGGCCGGCGTCTCTGGCCTTCTTGCGTAGCTTGACGATCTCCTCGACGTAGCGGCCGCGGTCAGCGTCGGCGCTCTGGAGCTTTTCCTGGACCGGGCGCACCTCGTCGTCCATGAACTTGCGCACGCGCAAGCGCACTTCTTCGACATCGCTCGGCAGTTTGAAATCGATAGGCATGTGGTCTCCTCCTCAAGTCGGTCGCGGACGGATGGCGCCTGCGGCGGGCAGGCCTGCCTTCGGCGGGCAAGCGTGCGAGGGAATTGTAGTCGCAATGCAGTATAATGTCACGCCAGTCCGGACGCGGGGCCGGATCGCATCGCAGCAGAGCAAGGAGGCATCATGCCACATTACTTAATGCAGGTCGCCTACACAGCCGAGGGCTGGGGTGCCCTTGTCAAGAGCCCGCAGGACCGCATCGAGGCGGTTCGGCCGGCGATAGAGAAGGCGGGAGGGCGCATCGAGGCGGCGTACTACTCGTTCGGCGAGTGTGACGTTGTCCTCATTGTCGAGATGTCCGATAACGTGAGCGCCGCTGGCCTGGCGATCTCCTTCGCGGCGGGAGGGACACTGAAGAGCGTAACGACGACGCCGCTGCTGACGGCGGAGGAAGCGGTGGGGGCGATGAAAGCGGCCGGCGGGACAGGATATCGGCCGGCCCGGTAGTCATCACGTATGGCAGCTGAAGAATCCGTTCCTGGTCTCGATCTCCAAGAGCTGCTGCCGTGGTTCCGCGAGCACGTGGCGCAGGTCGGCGCGCTCGATGCGGAGGTGGTGGGGCACGGGCGCTCGAACCTGACGTACCGGCTGGACGCCGGTGACGAACACTGGGTGCTGCGGCGGCCGCCGCTCTCGCACGTGCAGCCAACGGCGCACGACATGGCACGCGAATTCCGCGTGATCTCCGCGCTGGCTGACACCGACGTGCCGGCGCCCAAGACGTACGCGCTGTGCGATGACGCCGACATTATCGGCGCGCCGTTCTACATCATGGAGTACGTCGCGGGCATTGTGCCGGTGAACCCGACAGAGATAGAGCAGCGCTTCGACGAACAAGCCCGGCGGCGCATCGGCGAGGAGCTGATCGACACGCTCGCGGCGCTGCACGCGCTCGATCCGGCGCAGGTGGGGCTGGGCGACTTCGGCAAGCCGGCGGGCTACGTCGAACGACAGGTGCGTCGCTTCAGCGAGCAATTCGCGCGGGTGAAAACGCGCGACCTGCCGGAGCTGGAGGAGCTGGAGCGCCGGTTACGCGCGGCGATGCCGTCGCAAAGCGAGACGACGATCGTGCACGGCGACTACCGGCTGGACAATTCGATCGTGAGCGACTCGGGGCACCTCGCGGCGATCCTCGATTGGGAGATGTCGACGCTGGGCGACCCGCTCGCCGACATGGGCATCCTGCGCATGTACTGGCGCGACCGCGACGCAGACCCGCGGATGGCGGCGCAGGTGGGCAACGCGGGGGTGATCACGCTGCCCGGCTTCCCGACGTGGCAGGAGGCGGCCAAGCGCTACGAGGCGAAGAGCGGCCGCGATCTCTCGACGCTGGACTTCTACATCGTGCTGGCGCACTTCAAGCTGGCGGTGATCCTGGAGAACATGCACGCGCGCTTCCTGGCGGGCGGCACGGTGGGCGGGGGCTTCGAGATGATCGGGCAGCAGGTGCTGGTGCTGGCGCGGGGCGGGATGGCGGTGGCAGAGCACTCGGAAGTGCCGGCACTGCGAGGGTAGTTGAATTCTGGGGACACCCCAGACCCCGGCCCCAACAGGTCGGGGCACCCCCTTCAGGCTCATGGCTCGCGGTTCGTTATCATGACGGTGCCCTGACGCAGCGGGGCGCGTTATGCCCACGATTCGCGCGATTCTGTATGACGCCGGCCGGACGCTGGTACGGCCGCGCCCGCAAGCCCACGACATCTGGGAGTTTCTGTCGCATCAGCTCGGCATCGACCTGGCCCGCGAGCGGAAGCTGCCAGACGTCGGGCACTTCTACTACGCACGATTGGGTAAGGACGGGCTGGGCGCGTACGACTCGGACGCACGCGCCCGCAGCTTCTGGGCGGCGTACTACGCGGAGGCGCTGATCGGCGGCGGCGTGGACCTACCGCGTGAGGAGCTGCTGTCGGCGGGCAATGCGATGTACGACTGGTACCAGCGCCCCGAGCAGTGGGAGCCCTACCCGGAGGTGCGCGACGCGCTGCTGCTGGCGCACGAGCACGGGCTGCGTCAGGGCGTCGTTTCGGACTGGGGGACTGACCTGGTGCCGCTGCTGCACGCGCACGAGATCACGCTACACCTCGACTTCGTGATCGCGTCGGCGGCGGTGGGCGTATCGAAGCCGCATCCGGACATCTTCCGCTTCGCGCTGGAGCGCGCCAACCTGCAACCGCACGAGGTGGTGTACGTGGGCGACTCGTACGTCGCGGACGTGCTGGGCGCGCGGTCGGTAGGCATCACGCCGGTCCTGATCGACCGCGAGGGCAACGCGCCGCGCGTGGATTGCATCGTGGTCAGCGCGCTTACCGATGTGCTGGGCGTTATCCCCGGCTTCGGAGACGCGTAGTGTTGCTCTCTCTGGTGCGACACGCGGCGCCTGTCGTGCGGCTGGAACAGCCGTCGCTTCACTGGCACCTCTCGGCCGAAGGGCGCGTCGCCGTCGATACGCTCGCGGAGCAGCCGTTCTGGAGCGACGTTGCGATCATCTACAGCAGCCCCGAGCCGAAGGCGCTCGCGACGGCGCAGGGCATCGCGGCGCGGCACGAGCTGCGGATCGGCGTCGTGCATGACCTGCGCGAAGTGGAAGACCGCGCGTGGGTGGAGCGCGGCTACGAAGAACTGGCGCGGCGCTACTTGGCGGGCGAGGATGTTCGATGGGAGCAACGAGATGCGGTACTCCACCGCGTGCGCTCGGCGATAGACGACATCATCGCGCGGCATGAGGGCGCAGACGTCGCGCTTGTGTCGCACGGGCTGGCACCCACGGTGTACCTCGCCGAACGGCTTGCGCTCGACGCGCAGGTAGCGTTCGAGCTGTGGTCACGGCTACGGATGCCGGACGTGGGAGTGCTCGATACCGAGACGAACGAGCTGGTGCGGGAGTTCGGCGGCGGTCACGGACAAGCGCCGGTCCAGCAATAGATGATCGCCTCATGGAAGCGGGCGAGATCTTCCTCGCCGTTGGCCCGGTAGGCCGTGATCACCAGACGGCGTAGATCGCGGTTGAACGGATCGAGCTCGAGCGCGCGTTCGTAGTCCGGGATCAGGTCCTTAAACGGATGACCCTCTTCCTCCGCGAGCTTTCGCTTGGCCTGCGCGAGCCCATACATATCGAACGCCTGCGGCCTGAAGCGGGCCAGCGCCGTCTCGTAGAGGTCGACCTCCTTGCGGAAGGAGTCGGCGCGGGTCTGTCCCTGGATGAAGGCTCGATCGTAGATCTGCGCTTCCTGGAGCAGGTACGACCTCTGGAGCGGGTTGAGTGTCACAGCACGATCGGCGAGGTCGGCGGCGCGCTTGTGTTCGAGAGTCAGCGTCGCTTCGGTGGCCTGCGCGGCGGCGAGGTCGGCGGCGACGAGCGTCGTGGCCCAGCCAACAGCGGCCATCGCGACGAGCATGAGCGCGACGGCGGCGCCAGCGGACACGATCGCGTTCGGCGGGCGGGCGGGCGCCTGTTCCTCGCCCGGGGCCTCCGCGCGGACGATCAGACCTACCAGCGCGCCGAGCAAGAGCCAGAAGACCCAGGTGGTCATCGCTTCGCTGAAGCCGAAGAAGATCGCGGCGAGATAGCCGGTGAGCGCCGTGCCGAGCGCGAGTAGCGCGTAGCGCTGCGTCACATCGACGGTGGTGAGCAACCGGCGGCCAGCGTACCAGAAGATCGAGCCGATGAGTGCAAGGAAGGAGAGCAGGCCGAGCACGCCCGTGTTCGCGACGAGATCGACGTAGAAGTTGTGGGCGCTCTCCGGCCCGAGGTTCCTGGTGCCGATGCCGCCGAGGTCGGGGCTGTCGCGGTAGCTGGCGAAGAGCAGCGAGTAGGCGTCCTGACCGTGACCGACGATCGGGCGGTCAGCCGCCATCTCGATGCCGAGCTGCCACAAGTTGAGGCGGCCCTGCACACTCTCGGTGTCATACGCATCGACGACGGCCTCGCGGCCGGGCAGGCCGACGAACAAGATGATGATCGCTCCGAGTAGGAGCGGCGCGGCGGCAAACGCGACGAGAGCGACGCGCAGCGCCGCGAGCGACGGCATATCGCGCGCGGGCGCGACGGCTTCTTGGGCAGCGTCGCGTTCGCCGCGGGAGCGACGGCGCCGTTCGCCGCGCGTGCGCCCCTTGGGTGCGGCAGGCGCAGACGGACGGAGGACGAGGGCGGGAACGGCCCAATATACAGCGGCGGCACCCCACAAGATGATCACAACGCCGGCGGCGAGGTACGCCGACTGGCTCGTCGTGACGGCGAGCGCGGCGATCATGACGACGACGCCCGCGGCGAACAACGCTCGTTGCCAGATGGCGTTCGAGGTGAAGACTAGGAACATCGCGGCGCTGCCGGCGACGACGAGGAACGCGCCCAGCTCGTTCGACTGACCGACGGTGGAGCCGGGGCGGTCGGGCAGCGGGTCGGGCCACCAGGCGACACCGGCCTTCTGCATCAGCGCGTAGATCGACGTGCCGACCGCGCCGGCGAACAGACCGATGAGCAGCCAGCGCAGGTCGCGCGGGGAGCGCACGGCGACGACGGCGACGCCAAACAGCAGGACGTAGAGCAGCACCGTCGCGAGGCCCTGGTAGCGCAGGTACTGGCCGAACAGCGCCGAGCGCCAATCGATCGCGAAGACGAACGCGAGCAGGTTGATGACGACGAATGCGCCGAGCGCCAGCCAGAGCGTCGTGGGGACGCGCAGCGAGGGCCAGCGGTCGCGGGCGAGCTGGACGGCGCCCCAGGCAAGCGCGACGCCGGTGAACACGACGGTGGCGGCGAGCTTGGGCAGCACCCACTCGTCCTGCATCTCGGTGACGATGACGAGCGGCGTGACGGCGGCGAAGAGCGCGAGGATGATAATCATGCGCGGCTCCGGGACATAGTGCCCATTAGTCTAACGGAGCGGTGGAGGGGAGGGGTACGCGCGGGTGAAACTATGCGCGTATGGAAGGGGCAGGAGGTTCGAAGCGAAGCCGAAAGTACGACGACCGCCCCCTTGACAATGCCGCCCGCATGGTATACCGTTTCATGAGAATCACCCTTGCTGCTTCGGTGGCAAGGAGTAAAAGGCCGCCACTTGTGGTGGTCTTTTCATATT
>JBAROU010000261.1:0-10408 GCA_049642385.1 Dehalococcoidia bacterium
GCCAGAGGTCTGGGTTCGCGATCCGGATCAAGTAGAACGCGACGAAAGCACCCAGGAAGAGCGTCTCCCACATCAGGATCGAGCGCCAGCGCGTGCGCACGAACTCGATGACGTCGTCTCGAGTGCGATAGGCCACAGCCGCCCCGGCGACGAGCATCAGCAGCAGCACGAGCGCGATCGTGCCGCGCGTGAAGTCGAGCACGTTGAGCACGCCGACCAACCAGACAAGGTAGCTCAGCACCAGGAACCCGAGCGGCTTCGCCAGCAGGTAGCCCCGGTCCGGCAGCGCGCGGAAGAGCAGCAGCGCAACCGGCAGCGCCGCGAGCGAGATCAGCTCGATCGCGAAGAGCCACGTCCAGAGCGGGAGCCGGTTCGGGATGCTGTGATCGTCGAAGATGCCGGTGAAGGTGCCGCCCTCCTGCTGCGCGCGCGCCTCCTCCGGCGTCATGAGGAGGGCGTTCCTTCCCGCGTCCGAAGGCAGCATCGGGACGCCAGGCACGAAGGCGTCGGCGCCAAGGACTTGCACCGCCCTGTCGTGGCTGTACTGTGCGGTCTTCTTGAAGATCGTCACAGGCGGGTGGTCGTAGACGTTCCACGCCTCCTCCGCTCCGCTGTCGGGAATCGAGATGCCCAGCGCGGTCGGGTACGACGTGAAGCGCGCGACGCGCTTGAAGCCCAGCTCACCGCTGAACAGTGTCTGGTAGAAGCGCGTCGTCACCGGCCACTGCGCCGGCACCCGTGTCACGGTCTGGGAAACGCGGTCGCTCGCCAGGATGTAGTAGTCCGTGCGGTCGAGGTTGTCCAGGAGCTGGTCAACCTTCTCCTGCGTGTCAATGTCGAAGTTACCGTACGGAACGGACTCGTACTGGCTGCCGTCACCGGTGCCAGTGATCGGGAGGGGCAGGAAATCGTCCCACGATTCGCCGCTGACGGCAGAGCCGGCCGGGACGTTCTCGTAGATCCAGAGCGACGCCTCGACGCGCGAATGAGGCTTGGAGTAGATCCCGAAGTAGGCCAGCCCCCAAAACACCGTGAAGAGCGGAACGGCGATCACTGCTGCACGCGTCGCGACGGGCGCTGCGGCCCAGACGGGTCGCAGCCAGCGCCCGATGCGCCCGGGCACGGCCTTGGCGAGCGCCCAGCTCGACGGCTTGGCCTCCTCCGCCCAGCTCCAACCAGCGAACAGCAGCGCCGCTGCGAAAACGGCGAGCGTCGGGTAGAGCGGCAGGAAGTAGCGCATATAGAGCGAGAATTGGCCGCCCATGAACAGAAAGTAGCCCGCCACCCAGACGAGTGGCACAGTCAGCGCCAACTCCCGCCGCCCGAACAATCGCCAGGCAGCGTAGAAGAAGCCCAGCCAGGCAGCCACGCCGAGCGCCGGACCCATTCCCCACACGATCATCTGCTCCAGCGGCCAGACCCACGGCGTGCGGCCGATCCATTGCACGTTCGGCGGCCAGGCGGCGCCGCTGAGCAAGTTCTGCTGGCCTTGCTGGTCGTTCACGAACTGCGGGTTCAGGTTCAGCAACCGCCCCGCCCACTCGGAGTCGAACCCACAGGGCTCGCACTCGAAGTCGTCCTGCCAGAGGAGGACATCGCTGAAGCCGGGCGACTGGAAGGCGTACGGCTGACCGATGCGGAAGACAATGAACGCCAGGGCCAACGCGACTGCGAGGCCCAGGCCAGCCCGCCCCAGCGTCCGGCTCGGCTCGATATGAGGCGCGCCGGCTTGACCAGGGTTCCAGAACGAGCGCGCCCACGCCTCGAGCGCCGGCCAGGCTCGTGCGAGCGCCGCGACGCCGACGACCGGCATCAGCGACACCGCCGTTAGCTTCGACGCAGTGGCGAGGCCCACCAGCAAGCCCGCGAGCGCGTAGTCGCGCCAGCGTCCGTCCTGAACGATGCGGACCGCATAGTAGATCGCGCCCGCCGCGAAGAACGTGGTAGACGCATCGACGACGAAGAAGTGAGCGTGCTGGATCGGCAGCGCCGCGAAGGCGTAGAGCAAGGCCGCCAGCAGCCCGACGCGCGAGCTAAACAGCCGTCGCGCGATCAAGAAGATGAACAGCAGCGTCGCCACGTCGGACAGCGCTGCCAGCGCTCGCCCGACGAGCGTCAGGTCGTCATAGCCGGTCATCGGCCCGAAGTTGAGCTGGTCGCTGAGACCGAACGGCACGGGTTTCGCGACGAAGCTGAGCGCGTCGCCGACCGGCTCGATCAGGTTTGCCACGATCTTCGTCCCGAAGACCGGCACAGTGCCGTAGACGAAGCTGTTCGCCCCCTCCACCCTGTACGGGTTGAACGGCGACGTATCAGTGTTGAAGTAGGCGGCCGGACTCCTCGGCACCTGGAACGTGGGGTTGGACGTCGTTGAGACGATGTGGCGCTCGTCCGGATGCTGGTGGTGATCGGCATCCCAGTTGAGAGCGGTGAGCCGCAGCAGGCCCGCCAGCACCAGAATCGCCGCGAGAGCGAAGGCGGTGAGCAACTCCTCAGGGACCGCGATGGTGCGCGACCGAGCGAGCGCCCGCCCCAGTCCATTCAGAGTGGGGCGGCGGTCTGTGGCGAGGCGACCTGTGTCTTCGGTCATGTAGAGCGACCGATAGGTTCGGCTCGATTATTCTACCACGCTAGCGGCCATGGCTCATACATAACGCGTCCGGTGGGATATTCGTTCTGTTTACCTCAGTCGAGCCACAAGTCTTCATAACGTCAGCGACGGCTACTCAATAATGAGCGTACCTTCCATCCCCCGCCCCCGATGGTCATTGATGGTGCACCAGAATGCGAACGTTCCAGTCTGCTTCGGAACGAAGGCCAGCGTTCCGCCGTCACCTGAGTCCACACCGATGAAGAGGTCGTCTCTGTCCGCCTCTAGGCCGCCAGTGCTCGTCGGTTCGAGCACTTCTGCCTCGATCGGCTCGATCTTGAAGTCGTGCAGCAACTCGCCGTCATTCTTGAACTCGATGCGCACCTCCTGCCCTTCCTGGAGGATGATGCTCTCCGGCTCGAACCCCCATTCAAACGCGCGCAGAGTGAGCGTACCATCCACCGGCGCTACAGGCGTGGGCGGCAGGCCCGGCTCGCCGCCGTCGCTACACGCCATCAGCGCGAGCGTGGCTACGACGAGGGCGACCCCGGCGAAGGGCGTGACGCGAGTCATGGAAGCCCTACCTTGAGTCCTAACCGATGGTCAGATAACTTCGGTGTCCGCGCATGTGTTCTGCGCCATCCGCGCGGGCGATCTGCTCGAGCGCGTCGTCCCAACGATCGACCGGCACCGCCGCGATCGCTTGGATACGCTGTTCGACGGCCTCGATCGCCCAGGCACGCGCCTCGTCCAGGGTCAGGCGCCCATCCTCCTGCTGCCAGCGAGCGTTGATCTCGTCATCGGTCCCTTCGAGCTTGGGGAGCTTGCGCCCCTCTAGGTGGGCCCCGAGCTGGCCGATCGAGTGCTCGGTCCAACGGGCAAAGTGCGCGTAGACATCGCGGCTGGCCCAAGAGGGCGATTTCGGGTCGTGGAGTGGTACGTCTGAGTGTGCGTCGAGCACGGCGGTGAGCGCCTCCCACTCAGCGCGGTCTTCCTCCAGCATCGGCGCGACAGCCTTGGCGTCGATACGTCGAGTCTCCCTACCAGCCCTTCTTGGCTAGCATCGCGCAGAGGTCCGAGGTGCGGCAGGAGTAGCCCCACTCGTTGTCGTACCACGAGACGGTCTTCACCATGCTGCCCTGGAGCACCATCGTGCTAGGCCCGTCGATGATGGAGCTCGCCGGCTGCTCGATGAAGTCGGAGCTGACCAGCTCGCGGCTCTCGAACTCCAGGATGCCTTTGAGGGCGCCGGCAGCGGCGTCCTGGAAGGCCTTGTTCAGCTCGTCCACCGTCACGTCCTGCTCCAGGTCGGCGACAAAGTCGGTCACCGAGCCGGTTTGCACCGGTACACGGAACGCCATGCCGTCGATCCGGCCCTTCAGCTCCGGCATCACGATCGTGACCGCGCGCGCGGCCCCCGTGGTGGTCGGGATGATGTTCACTGCAGCGGCGCGGGCGCGGCGCAGGGCCGTGTGCACAAGATCGAGGATGTTCTGATCAGTGGTGTAGGCGTGAATGGTGCTCATGAAGCCGCGCTTCACGCCGAAGTTATCGTGCAGCACCTTCACCATCGGCGCGATGCAGTTCGTCGTGCAGGAGGCGTTGGAGAGCACGTGGTGCTTTGACGCGTCGTACGTAGAGTCGTTAACGCCGAGCACAATGGTGAGGTCCTCGTTCTTGGCCGGCGCCGAGATCACCACCTTGCCCACCGTCTCGCGCAGATGCGCCTTCGCCTTCTCACCGTCCGTGAAAACGCCCGTCGATTCGACGACGATCTGAGCGCCGACGTCACCCCAGGGAATCTGGCCCGGATCGCGCTCCGAGAAGACCTTCAGCTTGTTGCCGTTGATGCGCAAATTGCCATTCTCGACAGCGACGACACCCTTGTAGCGCCGGTAAGTGGAATCGAAGCGGAAGAGGTGAGCGTTCGTCTCGCTGTCGGCCAGATCGTTGATCGCCACCACCTCCAGCTCTTGAGGATGGCGCTCCATCATCGCCTTCAGCACCTGACGCCCGATCCGCCCAAAACCGTTGATGCCGACCTTCGTCGCCATGATGCGTCCTCCTGACTGCTCGTGTTTCGCTGCCGGTGACGATCATCATAGCGCACGATCGACGAGAGGTCACCCGGCGCTGGCCGAGCGCGTCGACGCGACGACACCGTGTACCTTGGGCTTGCGCAGCGCCTCGATGAACTCGGACGCCTGGCGCTTGGAGAGCTGGGCCGGCGGCAGGCCGAAGCGAGCGCGGCAGCGCTCCTCGATAGCCTCCTCGTCCAGGTGCTGGTCGCGGCCGATGGCATAGATCGCCTTCATCTGCGGGGATGTGGCACCGCTCGAGCGCTGGTCGCTCACGACTGACAGCCCACGCCCCTGATCGTTCGGACGCGCCACCGGCGAATCGACGACCGGATGCGACGCTTCGGTCCTGCGAGCCACAGGTCGAGCAGGGTGCCGCTGCGACGATGTCGCCGCAGCGGTCCGGCGCGCTTTAACCTCCGCCGAGAAGTCGAAGTCCTCGCAGAACTGGGTGCCGTAGCCCAGTGCCGCCAGCGCCCGGCCGAGCGCCTTCGTCTCCGCCTTCTCGATATAGTCCCCGAAGTCGTCCGGAGTCTCGCTGCCCCAGCCGGTCGCCTGCCCGGCCCCCGGTATGGTCACGCGCGCCCGGAACAGGGCCAGGCAGGCCTCGTGCTTGACCAGTTCGGTCTCGATAAGGGCATCTGGGTGCTCCGTTCGTAGCCAGAGCAACCGCCACTTGACCTCCAGATAGTCTTTGCCGTTCACGTCCGTCAGATACTTGCTCGCGTCAAAGCCCTTCGCCTTGGTTGTCGTCATCATCCACCCCCAATAGGCTGATATGTCGTACAGAATACATGTTCTATCTTGGCCTGTCAACCCCTTTTCGACTGCTGGTCTTGACGACCGACCTCCAGCCCACCGACGACGTGCCGTTGTGCCTGTGAGAACACAACGCTCGTCACCGCAGACGCTGTTGTTGCTTAACAGCGATCGCCTTTTGCAGCGATGGGTGCGTTGATGTCACCTGACGTTGTGGAGAGCAACGGCGCGAGCGCGTGAACGGATCTCTTGTTGTTGGACGCGCGATGTTGGATCATTTTCTGACAAATATTTATGTCCCCAGCATAAATCCGCTGGACAAGTGCAAATGCCGAGCATACAATAGGGGCACTTCCCCAACCCTCGGCAGGTGTTGTACCCACAAAGAGGTGAAGCAGCGTCATGGACGACAGCATCGGCCAGTTTCTGCATTTCATGTCCGTCGAGAAAGGCGCGTCCGACAACACGATCGACGCCTACCGCAACGACCTCATCCAATTTCAAACGTACCTCTCCAGCCTCAACTTGAATGGCCACCCGACAAACTGGAAAGTCGTCACAACCAACGTCGTCTCATCGTACATCGGCAACCTGAAGGAGCGACGTTACGCCACGGCGACGGTTGCGCGCAAAGTCGCGGCGGTGAAGTCATTCTTCCAGTTCATGCACGCGGAGGGATCGCTGCTGACCAACCCGACCGATGGCCTCCAGTCGCCGCGCGTCGGCAAGAAGCTGCCAAAACCGCTCTCGGTGCAGCAGGTGGACGACCTGCTCGAGCAGCCGGCCAAGCGCGGCACCCCGGAAGCCCTGCGCGACCAGGCGATGCTGGAGTTGCTCTACGCCACCGGCCTGCGCGTCACCGAGCTCGTCTCGCTCGATCTGGACAGCATCTCGATGGATACCAGACGCCCGTACGTGCGCTGTCTGGGCAAGGGCGCAAAAGAGCGCACCGTACCGATTCACGAGCAGGCGCTCCACATCCTTGCCCGCTATGTGAATGACGGCCGCTCGAGGCTGGTGCGCAACAAGAAGGAGCGCGCCCTCTTCGTCAACCGGCGGGGCGAACGGCTCACGCGCCAGGGCTTCTGGCTCATCCTCAAGCAATACGGCCGTGAGGCCGGCATCGAGACGCTGGTCACACCACACACATTGCGACACAGCTTTGCCACTCATATGCTGCGGGGAGGCGCCCCTCTCCGGAACGTCCAGGAGCTCCTGGGGCATGCTAACATCTCCACCACTCAGGTCTACACCCAAATCACCGATGAACACGTTCGGCAGGTTTACGAGCAGGCGCACCCCCGAGCGAAGTAGCGCCATCCACTCGCGACGAACCACGCAACGCCGCCCCGAAACCGTCGGGGCGGCGTTGATGTTCTGCGCCGCGCTGCTCCTCACCTCCTGCGGCGGTGGCCCGCCGGCGAAGACGCCCACAGCGCTGCAGCCTTCACCTTCGGTCAGCGCGTTCGTCCCGTCGAAGGGCACGGACGAGCTGCCCGCGAACGATCCGGTTGACCTCGCGCGGCGGTTCCTCGGCGTCACTGACGCACCCGACCAGGTCGTATCGCCGAGGCCCGCCGTCGGCGATAGCGCTACATTCCGGCTGGTCATGCTTCCCGCCGACGATACCAAGCCGCCCAAGAAGCGCACGATCTCGGCCACGCTGCGCGCCGTGTCCGAACACGCCTACTTTTTCGTCGAAGGCAACGCTGCGCCGGACGACGCAGCCGTTACCGACGCCCTCCGGACGTTCGAGAGCAAGATCTGGCCACCGGTCACCGCGGCGTTCGGCATGCCGCCCAGCCCCGGCATCGACGGCGATCCGAAAATCGTCTTCCTCTATGCCGACCTCGGCCCCGTCGTCGCCGGCTACGTGAACGGCGCGGACGAGTATCCATGTTCAGTCTCGCCGCTGAGCAACGAGCGCGAGATCGTCTACCTGGACAATGAGGTGCCGCTCGGATCGTCGTTCTATAGCCACGTCCTCGCCCACGAGTTCCAGCACCTGATCCACGAGCGCTACGACAAAGGTGAGGAGGTCTGGGTGAACGAAGGCCTCTCGGAGTTCTCCGCCGGACTGCTGGGCGGCGGCGCCGTCCTCTATAGCGACTTCCTCGGCCAGCCCGACACGCAGCTCACCGACTGGTCGCTCATCGCGGAGAGCGGCGCGCACTACGGCGCCGCGAGCCTCTTCATGTCCTACCTGCTGGAGCAAACGGGCGCGCAGCCGAAGGCGCTCGTCTCCCAGCCCGCGGACGGCATCGCGGGCATCGAGGCGTTTCTCGCCACGACGAGCGAACGACGCTCGTTCGAAGAGCTGGTCACCGACTGGGCGCTGGCAAACCAGCTCGACCGCCCGGACGGCCCCTACAGCTACCGGAAGGAGGAAGTGAGCGCCGCCGCGACGACCGCTGTCGAGCATCTTGGGGAGGACGAGGGCACTGTGTACGACTTCGCCGCGGACTACCTGAAGCTGCGCGCGGACGACTTCCCCACGCCGCCCATATTCACCTTCCAGGGGGACACGGAAGTGCCCGCGCTCGCGGCACAGACCGACGCCGACGGAGCCTTCTGGTGGTCCGGCAGCGCCGATGGCATCGATTCGACGCTCACGCGCGAACTGGACTTGACGAGCGTCGATAGCGCCACGCTCGCTTATCGCGCCTGGTTCGACATCGAACGCTGGTACGACCAGGCCTACGTCTCGCTCTCCTCAGACGGCGGCGGGACGTGGACGGCCCTCGCCAGTGAGCATACGTCCACCGACGACCCGCTCGGGATCAGCTATGGCCCCGCCTACGGTGGTCGCAGCGGCGGCGGGGACGGCCCGCGCTGGGTGGACGAGCGCATCGACCTCTCCGCCTACGCCGGAGGGCGCGTTCTCGTTCGTTTCGAGTACGTCACGGACGACGGCGTGAGCGGCCCCGGCCTCGCTATTGACGATATCGCCGTACCGGAGATCGCCTTCTTCGACGACGCGGAGGAGGACGCCGGGGGCTGGGAGCGCCAGGGCTTTCGCGTCGTGGCGAGGCCGCTTCAGCAGCGCTTCGCCCTGCGCCTGATCAAGCTTGGTCCAGCGCCGGTGGTGGAGCCGATCGAGCTCAACGCCCAGAACCGGGCACAGATCGATCTCTCCGGTCTCGGCGACGAGTACAATAGCGCCATCGTCGTCATCGTCGCCCTAACCGACGGCACGAGCGTGCCGGGCCACTACCGGTTCGACGTGCGCGCGGCGACGTCAGCAAAGGAGGAGTGATGTGACGAAGCAGACCTATCCCAGCAGCCTGCCCTACCCGTTCTCGGCCGCGGTCCGCACGGGTAAGCCGGACGGCCCCGGCCTGCTCTTCGTCTCGGGCCAGGTGGGCGTCCGCGACGGCAAGACGGGCGATGGCATCGAGGAGCAGACGCGCTTCACCATGGAGAACATCCGCGACGTGCTGACGCAGGCGGGCGCTACATTGAATGACGTGGTGAAAATGACGGTCTTCATCACCGACATGTCGGTCTGGTCCAGGATGAACGAGGTCTACCGCAGCTTCTTCACGAAGGATCTGCCCGCGCGCTCCGCGCTGGGCGTCACCGCGCTCGCTCTGCCGGACCTGCTCGTCGAGATCGAGTGCGTCGCGGCGGTGGACTGATTTCGGAGGCCGCCAGCAGTCCGCGTCCGCGGGATCCTCCGCACGCACGCTAAGAAGCACTATGGGGCGGCGAAGGCATCTCCCCAGAGAAGCTTCCTCGCCTCTCGGTACGCGTCGCCCTGGGATTTTGTAACGTCAACCTTGTTGAGGCCATCTTGTGCACAGATTGACAACAGGATATGGCGCGGCAGTTTTACGGGCGACCGAACGATCCGTCCCGACGAAACGAAGCCGTGGTTCCCTTTCGTTGCAACGGTGTAGGAGTATTTCTCATCCTCGAAGGGGAGTGTCGCATCCTTGGCCTGTTTGTGTAGCTCGTTTCGATGGAGGCGTTGGGGAAAGTGGCACCAATCACCTAGGGCCGCAAGCGGGCAAGGTACATTTCCGGGACAGGGCGCGACGATCGTTCCGCCGTGCTCCATGAAAAAGGCCCTCGCGTCGAGCATGGTGCGGAAGCCAAGTTGGGAGCCCGGCTCAACAATCACACACGTCTTTAGAGTCGCCTGCCAGGCCGCATCCAGGACAGAACTGGCATAACCACGTTCGATCTCTCCCAACGAATAGGACATGACCACGAGATCATGCGGCGGGATGGTGGAAGCCTCCGTGATGTTCCGTCGTATCCATGTGGCGTCTCTTACAGATGGCACATCGCTTCCTGTAGCCAGGCGACGACCCATCTGCAGAAAGTTTTCATCCGCATCCACAACGGTTGAGACTTCGATGCCGTCCCAAACGGCTGATGCTGCCCATATGGCCGAGCCACTACCACCCCCGAGATCCAGAACTGACTTCACGCGTAGCTCGGGACAAGATGCCCTCAGCTCGAGGAGAGCCGCGCAAACGGAGGCATAGGTCGCGGGCATCCGAGCTGCGATGTAGGCGAGGCGTTCTGCCTCTGTTTGGAGGCCACGCCGGGCATCTCCGGAGTGCCTATATCTTAATGAAAGACGCGAGGATGCCCGAATGAGTTGGCCTTTCGGGAGGCGGGATGTTTCCGCTCGGATAGCATCAGAAAGTGCTTTGGGCAACGAGATGAGCCTGCGCATCGTCGCGATTCTCTCAGTCTTCGCTGCAAGCTGTCAACGCTGATAAGCCCATCCTGGCTTCTGTGTGCCTGCGCCACCGCGCTCGCCTCGCCAGACCTGCTCGTCCAAATCGAGTGCGTCGCGGAGGTGGGAGCCTGCTCCTGCAGACTAGCAACCAGCGACCAGCGACCAGTATCATGGCCTCGCCATGATCATTGCCGTGATCGGGGGCGATAACGCCCCACCGGACGCGCTGGCGCCGGCCGAGGCCGTCGGCCGGGAGCTGGCGCGCCGCGGCCACACGCTCGTCTGCGG
>JBAROU010000262.1:0-4777 GCA_049642385.1 Dehalococcoidia bacterium
GCCCTTGATCATCGTCAGTGAAAGGCCTTCCGCTTTGACATAGCGATCGTCCGTGCACATCAACGCGGCGAGCTGCCCGCCGGACGAGTGGCCCATCACCAGCAGTCGGGTCGGGTCACCACCGTGCGCCGCGCTGTTCCTGTGTACCCACCCGAGCGCACTCGCGACCTCGCGGGTGATCGTACCCATGTCAACGGTCGGCAGAAGGCGATGGTTGATCGACACGAAGACGAAGCCCGCGTCGGTGAACGCCTTCGGCTTGAGCGCCACCATGCTCTTGTCGCCCGTCTGCCACCCGCCGCCGTGAATCCAGAAAACGACCGGCAGATTTTTCGCGCCTGGTGGCGCATGCACATCGAGCACCTGGCGTTCGTGCGCCGTGGCGTAAGAGATATCGCGTTTCACCGTCTGGGCGTGCATCTCGGAGACAGAGGCGACGGCGATGAGGACGAGGCAGGTAAAGTGTTTCAACAAGTGCATCGTCGTATCGTCCGGACTATTTCTCTAGGGCCTTCAGACGCGCGGCGAGGCGCCCAGAGCTGTGGCAGTTCTTGCACGTGAGATTGGTCGTGGCGGCGCTTGCCGGATCGGCTTTCCACTGCCGCGCCACCGGTTCATATGGGGTGTCCGTCAGAACGACGAGCATCTTGTCCAGGTACTGCGCCGCTTCTTCGCTGCGCCCCGTCCGGTGCGCCGATTGCGTCAATCCTGCGAGCACTTCTCCCTTGAAGTGCAAGGGCATCTGTTCGATGCCAGCGCCTTGCTGCTTCCAGAGCATGGAATAGGCGTCATACGCTTGCGACCACGCAGCCGCGCGGTGTTTCTCGGGCAGCCGGTCGCCAAACGTTGCCAGCGTCCCGCCCGTGATCGCGGCGACACCATCGCTGCCTGAGCTGAGCGTCGCGGCTTCGGCGAACCCCGCGCGCGCGTCGGCGACAAGGCGCTCGAATTCGTCCGCCTTGCCCGACTCGTGCGCGAGTACGGCGCGATACGTCGTCACTCCCGCCCTCCACGCCAGCAGGTTCGCTCGCTGAGCCGGGCGCTCCTTCAAGAGCACCTCGATGTTCCGTTCCGCTCTTGACAGGCGTTGCAGATTGTCGTTCATGAACCCGGCGAAGATGTCTTCGCGGAGGAGCGTGTGGACGGTCAACCGTGTCTCCGAGAGGGGAGGATCCGGCGATTGCGCAGCGGCGCTGGTCATCACGACGAACACGAGTACGGCACCCTTGCATGCGCGCATTGACAGCCTCCTTGCCGGCCCGAGCCGATCGTCGGATTTCTCGTGGCGCTAGGTTATCATCGCGCCCGGAAGGAGTCACGACCGTGATGCGCATCCCGCTCGCAGCCGTTGCTTGCACGATCTACGCTATCGGATTCACGGGTACGGGGCAGCAGAAGGACGTCTTCGACCGCGTCACGCACGGGTACGCGGTGTCCGAGGGTGGCGTGAGAATCCACTACGCGACACTCGGCAGCGGACCCCTCGTCGTGATGATCCACGGCTTTCCCGACTTCTGGTACTCCTGGCGGCATTCTATGGAGGTCCTGTCGGAACAGTTCCAGGTCGTTGCCATCGATCAGCGGGGCTACAACCAGAGCGACAAGCCGAAGGGAGTGGAAAGCTACGACGTGCGCCTGCTGGTGGGAGACGTCGCAGCGGTCATCCGTCACCTTGGGCGGGACAAAGCGACGATCGTCGGGCACGATTGGGGCGGCCTGGTGGCGTGGCAATTTGCGATGAACATGCCGCAAATGACCGAGAACCTGGTCGTGCTCAACCTGCCTCATCCAAGCGGCCTGCTGCGCGAGCTCCGCTCCAACCCTGAGCAGATCGCGAACAGTGAGTACGCGCGAACCTTTCAACGTCAGACGCCCAAGGATCCCACGGTGTTCTTCGGCAGGCCGATGACCGCGGAGACGCTCTCGAGCTGGGTGAAGGATCCGGTTGCGCGAAAGCGCTATGTCGAAGCATTCGAGCGCTCCGACTTCGACGCGATGCTGAACTACTACAAACGCAATTACCCGGCGACGAGCGGCACCGAGCTGCCCGCGCCGCCGCAGCTGCCCAAAGTCACCGTGCCAGTGCTGATGTTCCACGGTCTCGAGGATCGGGCGCTGCACCGGAACGGCTTGTCGGGAACCTGGGACTGGCTGGAGAAGGATCTGACGCTCGTCACCGTGCCCGGCGCCGGACATTTCGTCCAGCAAGACGCCCCAGAGCTCGTCACGTCGACGATGCGGTGGTGGTTGGCGATGCGCGCGAAGAAGTAAGCAGTCCCCTATGACAACCGAGGCATCTCTCGCTCGCTTCTTTGTCGTGATCGTGTGTCTGGCGAGCGCGCGAACTCTCTGCGCGCAAGGGGACCGTCAACGGCTCGAGGTGGGCGGACAGATCGCGACATTGCATCTCAGTGATTCGGTCACGACGAGTGCAGGTTTTGGAGGTCGCGTCTCCTACGACTTCTCGCGCTGGCTGGCGGCGGAGGGGGAGTTGAATCTCTTTCGAGACGACTCGTTCGAACGCCACGTGTCACCCGAACTATTCCCTGGTTTTCGGCTCGCGTATCACCGGAGGCGGGTTGACGGGTTTTTTGGCGCGAAAGTTGGCGTGCGGGGCGCGCGATTCGGCGTCTTTGGCAAGGTGCGCCCAGGTTTCACGCGCCTCTCCGATAAGGGCATCGAGTGCGCGGGGGACATCTGTGCCCTCATGCTGTTCATGCGGCCGGAATATCGAACGGAGTTCGCGCTCGACATCGGCGGCGTCGTGGAGTTTTACCCGACGGCTCGCACGGTCGCCCGGATGGATTGGGGATCGACCGTGATTCGTCATCGCAGCCGGGCCGTGCCGCCATGCCGGGAGTGCACCACCCGCAATTTCGCCTCTCGCGTCGGGTTGGGCCTGCGCTTCTAGGGGTGAGAGGAGCCGGGAGGTTTTCCATCATTGCCTGTCTCGGCCCGGCCCGTCCGGCCGCGCGTGTCAGTCCCATCGTCGCACTCGCCCAGCACTAGCAAACACCCTTCCCGTGGCAGGATGGCGCGACGTCATGGTGCTCGTCGCCGGCGATCGATTGGGGCCCTACGAGGTCGAGCGACTCCTCGGTTCGGGAGGAATGGGTGAGGTCTACCAAGGCCTCGACACGCGGCTCGGTCGGGCCGTTGCGCTAAAGGTGATCTCACAGCGGCTGGTCGGTGACGCCGCTTGCGACCGCACTCGAGGCACTGACGCCGGAATCTTCCGCGGCATCTGCTCCAACGGAAACAGCACACTTCGATCGAGTTACCCGGGAAAACGCAGATTCGGCGCAAACCATGTGAATTGCGCAGTCGAGGTCGCGGAGTACCGTGGCGGGGCCGAGAGGCTGAGGGCGGCGGTCGGCGTCACGATCCGATTAGCAGCGTCGGCCTCATGAAGCGGCGCCGCAGCCACCGCCGGATTCGCGCCTTCCCGAAGACGTTTACCGCGAACGACCACGCGATCAGTTGACAATCGCGCGCCGCGCTCCAGACGCGCGCGTGGACTCGATCCAGCTCCAACGCATCGTCATCCGCGCGTGCGCCGAGGAGCTGCGCCAGCCCGGTGAGCCCGGGGCGGCACGACCAGCGAAAATCGAACTCGGGCCCGCTCCACCCCAGCCGGACGACGTCATCGGGTGTGAGCGGACGCGGCCCGACCGCGCTCATGTCACCGCGAAGGATATTGACGAACTGCGGCAGCTCGTCGAGGCCCGTGGCGCGCAACAGCCGGCCCACGCGCGTCACCCGCCCGTCGCGCATCGATCGGAATTTCAGGATTTCAAACGGCCGGCGCCGGTAGCCAACCCGTTCCTGTCGAAAGAAGACTGGCCCCCCATCCTCGATCAGGATCGCGGCCGCGATCGCCGCCATGGCCGGGCCAAAAGCGACGACTCCCGCGGAGGCTCCGACAATGTCGAATAGCCGATGCGCGGTCGACATCTCAAAACTTTACATTACAAAGCTACCTGATTACGCCCGCCGTAAAGTACTTTCGTGGTCTGCAGGGCGCCAACCGACTCGACCATTCGACGCGCGCGTATGACGGGGTTTTTTGACGCTCTCCGATGGTCTGGCTGTTGCGCTGGGTCTCGACGTTCGAGCGATGTCTAACGACTGCAGAAAGGCCAGGCCCATGAGACGCTCCCTGCTTGCAATGGCGATCCTGATCGGTGCGGGTTGTGGCGGAGACGGCACGCCTACTACCCCTGCCTCGAATTCCGGCCCGGCGGTGAGCTTCTTCGTCACGAGCGCGACGAGCGTGACCGGTAACCTGGGCGGTCTGAGCGGCGCGGACGCCACGTGTCAGCGACTGGCCCTGGCAGCAGGACACAGCGGCCGAACCTGGCGCGCCTACCTCAGCGTCGAGCGCGATCCTGCCAACGGCAATCAGCCGACCCACGCTCGCGACCGGACCGGCGCGGGCCCGTGGTACAACGCCAATCGCGTGCTCGTTGCGAACAACGGGACCGAGCTCCATGCGCGCGTCGGCGACGCCGCTCTGTTTTTGGACGAGCGCGGGCAGCGCATCAACGGGCAATGGACCGGCTCGCCGAGTCCGGTCGAGCACGACATCCTCACGGGATCGAACGCGGACGGGACAGTCGCTGCGGGACTGACGTGCGCGGACTGGACGTCCGACTCCACGGCAGCCGTCGCGCAAGTCGGACACTCCGACGGGATGGGTCCCAATCAAAGCACTGCAGGCGCGCTGTCATCCTGGAACTCGGCGCACACCAACCAGAACTGCTCGAACACCGCGCCC
>JBAROU010000263.1:0-3434 GCA_049642385.1 Dehalococcoidia bacterium
GCCCGCGCGAGCTGCTCAGCATGGCGGCGGCGGACGTGGCGTTCGTGCTGCTCCGGCGGCGCGCGCGTTTGGGCTCGGGCTACATCAGCACCGAATCGCCCATCATTGTCACAGGGATGCACCGCTCCGGCACATCGCTCGTATCGCGCCTGCTCGAGCGCGGTGGGGCGTACGTCGGGGGCTCCTGGGTTGACCGTAACCACGAGGCCGTGCACTTCAAGCGCGCCAACATGGCGATGATGGGTGAGGGGTACCACAAGCTCCACGACTACGGCTGGGCTGCGCCCAAGAGCGACGACTTCATCGAGGCGCGTCGCGGCTACGCCGAACGCGCGGCGGCGAACGCCTCCCGCTTCTTCGCCGAGCGCCGTGATCAGGCCGTCTGGGGCTGGAAGGACCCTCGTAACTCCATCACACTGCCCGTTTGGCTGTCGATCTACCCTGGCGCGCGCGTGCTCAACGTGCTGCGCGATGGCCGGGCTGTTGCGCTTAGCCTGGCCGATCGTGATGAGCTCGACCCGGCCTTCGGCCTCGCCCTCTGGGCCCATTACACGGAGCGGGCGGAGCGGGGGCTTGCCGCCGTCCCCCAAGCGCGAAAATGCACCGTGCGGTTCGAGGACATCACGGAAACCCCAGTCGAGTCCATCCGCGCGATCTTCGCGTTCGCCGGATTGCAGCCCGGCGAGAGCCTTGAGGCGATCGCTGCCACCGTCGATACCGAACGGCGGGCGGCACGCGAGGCCGACCCCCGCCTAGCGACGGCGGGCGATCACCCGCTGCTCGCTCGCTACGGATACCGCTGACCTTCGCTGCCGCCCGAACTTGACGTAAGCGGTCTATCCCACTACAGAAGAGGGGGTATGTCTCGACTAACACTGCTGTCGATCTTCGTTACGGTCGTCGCCGCGCTCGCGATCGCCTGCCGCGGCGATAGCAACGACGCTACGTCCGCCGGCGCCGAGATATCGGGCGGCGATCGTGTCACGATCAGCCTGGCGCTGCACGACAGCATCGGCCAGCACGCCGCCCTCTATGCCATCGAGAAGTCGATCGTCACGTCCGACACGATCGACGTTGTTCCGAACTACCTACCCGTGGCGGACCTGGACGAAGCGGTGCAGAGCCGCCAGTTCGACGTCATCGAGGCGTCGGTCCTCACTGTGCCCGTCGGCAAGACCGAAGGACTCGATCTCGTTGTTCTGTCGGCCGGCCTCCAGGACGTTGAAGGCACGTTCCTGTATGCGTCGGCGGATGGGCCCATCAACAGCGTCCGCAGTCTTCAGGATGGCACCCTTGGCGCGGTCGCTCTCGGCGATCCGTCCGTGCTGGAAACGCGGTTCCTGCTGCATCAGAGCTATGATCTTCAGGCCGGCGTCCTGGAAAGCGATCGCAAAACCGGAGCCCCAACCATCAATGTGGCGCCTGTGGAGTCGCAAGCGGCGCTCCTGCAAAGCGGCGAGATCGACGCCGTGATCGCAACCCAGCAGGGCGCATACCAGCTCTCACTCGCCACCAACGTTCGGCTGCTCACCGGCGTCACCGCTGGCATTCGAGAGCTGCACGACGCCCCGATCGCGAACTCGCTGTTGGTCACCTACCCGGACGTCGCCGCCCGGAAGGCCGACGCGCTGGCGGAGCTCAACCGCCTCCTCGCCGAATCCGTAGCCTACTTCAAGGCCAATCGTAACACCGTCATCGCCGCTATCGCCACGCAAGGCGCCGTCGACCCCGCCTATATCGACTGGTGGTGGCAGCACTACGACCTCCCCTTGGGCGACCTTTCACCAGCGACACAGGAGCAGATTCTCTTCGTGTGGGAAGCTGCCCGCGCTTTGGGCGACATCGAGAGCTACCCGGAGCTCGCGGCCGTCCTGTTCGACCAGGCGACCGCCGGCACGGCGACGCCTCCAGCGTAGCGCGCCAACCCACTCACCATAACTTGATAAGCATCGCGCCGAGGCCTATAGTGTCACAGAATTGGGAGGGGTGGGAATGCTGACCATCAGTATCCGGCTGTTTGCGGCGATCGCGTTGGTGTTGGCGACGATCAGCGCCCTCCCGAGCGCAGCTCAGGAAGTGCGCGATGGCGGCGCATCGACGGGTCAGGCGCCGGCGCCGCAAGCGCCCGCCCAACCTCCGGTTCGCACCGCTCAGAACGTTGGCACAAGCTGTATAACGTACATCAGTCCGAACGTGCCGGTGGACGTTCCCACGCCGCCCGATACAGCCGGCACAGTCAATGTAAACATCACGGTGCCACACAACTTCGTGGTCACCGACGTCAACGTTGGGCCGCTCAACATCAACCACAGCTTCGTCCAGGATCTCGATGCAACTCTGTTCGGCCCGGGCGGCGCAGCAGGAGTCGTCCTCTTCAACCACATCGGCGGGCCCACCCAGGCAGCAGACATCGTCGACCTTGTCCTCGATGACGGCGCGGCAGAGTCAGTCGCAAGCCAGAGCGCACCCTTCTCGGGCACGTACCAGCCGTTGGAATCGCTTTCGATCCTCAACGGAGTAACCAGCTTTGGAACTTGGCGACTCCAGATCACCGATAGCCAGATTTTGGATACGGGTGTGCTGCTCTCTTGGTCGCTCCGCCTCTGCGGTTTTTACGGAAAGACCATCGTCGTTCCTAGTGACCTGACGGACACAGAAGGGAACACAGAGAACAGCTACCCATTCGCTTCTGGCCCGAGCTTTCAGTCGATCCGCTACCAGCAGGTGTACGCCGCCGCTGACCTGCCGCATTACCGGGCTCGTATTACCCAAATCGCCTTCCGTCCCGACGGAACGTTCGGCGCTCCGTTCTCCACCAACGGCATCGATGCCGAGATCCGCCTCGCGCATACCGATAGCGGTGTCAACACGCTGAACGACGCCTTCGCCCTCAACCTCAGTCGAGACATCATCTTGGTCTATGACGGCCCGCTCCACCTTTCGAGCGCGAATAGCGGCGGGCCTCCGCGCGATTTCGACATCGTTATCGGGCTGAACCAGACGTTCGTCTACAACGGGCACGACAACCTCCTACTTGAGGTCAAGGTATTCAATCAAACGCCGCTCGCATTTTTCGACACGTCAGATGTTGTCGCCGATACCACGTCTCGCGCGTACTCGTTCAATGTCAACAGTCTGACCACAGACCCGGGCCAGACGCCCTTCTTTGCGACTGGCCTGGTGACACAATTCATGGTGGACGGTGACACAGACCTGGACGCCTGCGTAGACGCTCGAGAGCTCGGCAGCAACCCGGCGCAGGGCGGCGCTCGCGACCCCAAGAGCTTCTGGGACTTCTTCGATACGCCCGATCCCATGAACCATCGCGATAGCATCATCTCCGCGGGGGACATCCTGCGCCTTGCCTCCCGCTTCGGAACCACGGGTGATTCCGGCATCGACCCGCTGTCCATGCCCTCGAGCGGCTATCACAC
>JBAROU010000264.1:0-4831 GCA_049642385.1 Dehalococcoidia bacterium
GGGGGGTTCGCTACCCGCCCCTACGCCGGGCTCAGTCGCCGGTGCTCTCCGCACGCATCGCCGCGTGCGCCGCCGCCAGCCGCGCGATCGGTACCCGATAGGGCGAGCAGCTCACGTAGTCCAGCCCGGTGTTGTGGAAGAACTCCACGGAGCGTGGGTCGCCGCCGTGCTCGCCGCAGATGCCCAGCTTCAGGTTGGGCCGCGTCTTCCGGCCCGCTGCCACCGCCTGTCGCACCAGTGCGCCCACTCCCACCTGGTCGATCGTCTCGAACGGATTGTCGCTCAGGATGCCCTGCTCCAGGTACTGCGTCAGGAAGCTCTTCTCCGCATCGTCGCGACTCAGCCCCAGCGTCGTCTGCGTCAGGTCGTTCGTGCCGAACGAGAAGAACTCCGCGTCGTTCGCGATCTGATCGGCGGTGAGGGCCGCGCGCGGCAGCTCGATCATCGTCCCGAACAGGTACGGCACTTCGATGCCTGCCTCCTCCATCGTCTGTTTTGCGACGCGCTCCAGCAACGCGCGCAGGCGCTTCAGCTCGTTCTCGAAGCCGACCAGTGGTATCATCACCTCCGGCTGCACGTCGATGCCTTCTTGCTTCACCTTCGTCGCCGCGCGGAAGATCGCCCGCACCTGCATCTCATTCACCTCCGGGTAGAGGATCCCCAGCCGGCAGCCGCGCAGCCCCAGCATCGGGTTCACCTCGCGCAACGACTGCAGGCGGGTCAGCATCTCTTCCTTCTCCCGGAGCTCTGGTGAGCCCGGCGACTTGATCCGCAGCGCTGTCACCGATTCGAGCAGCTCATCGTGGTTCGGGAGGAACTCGTGCATCGGCGGGTCGATCAGGCGGATCGTCACCGGCTTGCCGGCCATCACGCGGAAGATCGCCTCGAAGTCGCCCTGCTGCATTGGCAGCAGCTTCTCCAGCGAGCCGCGATACTTCCCCATCGGGCCTTCTGCCTGGCCGCGCAGCTCCGAAAGGCGCTGCTCCAGCGACTGCCGATGCTCGCCCTCCGCGCGCGCGTAATCTCGCTCCGTCGTGACGAGGTCCGACTCGAGCGACTTCGCCTCCGCAGCGGCGAGGATCATCTCTCGTACTACCGGCAGGCGGTCCTTCTCCAGGAACATGTGCTCCGTCCGGCACAGGCCGATCCCCTCCGCACCGAACTCGATCGCCTTCGCCGCGTCCTCCGGCGTGTCCGCGTTCGTGCGCACGCGCAGCCGCCGGATCTCGTCCGCCCACGAGAGGAACTCCGTCAGCTCAGGGAACAGCTCCGCGTCCATCGATGGGATCTGCCCGAGCAGCACTCGCCCGGTCGAGCCGTCGATCGTGACGGGTTGACCTTCGGTCATCGTGAGGCCGTTCACCGACATCGTGCTGGCGTTCTCGTCAACGGAGATCGCTTCGCAACCCGCGACGCACGGGATGCCGAAGCCGCGCGCGACCAGCGCTGCGTGGCTCGACATACCGCCGCGCTCAGTGAGGACGCCTTGCGCCGCCTGCATGCCGTGGATGTCGTCCGGCGATGTCTCCTCACGGACGAGGATCACGGCGCGGCCCTTCTGGCCCAGCTTCGCGGCGGTGTCCGGGTCAAACACGGCCTCTCCCGCCGCCGCGCCCGGCGACGCCGCCAGCCCGCGCGCGATCTCGAGGAAGTGCGCCTCCTCCAGCAGCGACGCCTGCTGCGGCTCCGTCATCTGGCGCCACTCAGATCCCTTCATCGTGCCGACCGCGCTCTCGCCTGTGAAGCTCAGCAGCGCCGATGACGGCAGCGCCCGCGAGTCCTGCAATTTCTTCACCTGGTCCTTGCTCAGCACGAAGATCATCTCGGCCTTACCGCCGACGGCGCGCGTTACTTGCGACGCGACTTCGTGCAGCGGCACCGTCTCGACGCGCTCGTCTATCTGCGGGTGGAGCAGGTCGTCCAGCCGGCTTGGCGCCACGCGCGAGACGGCCTCCTTCTTGTTGATCAATCCTTCGCGTACCATGTCGACCGCGATCGTTATCGCTGACCGCGTGGTTCGCTTGCCGACACGACACTGCAGGATGTACAGCCTGCCCTTCTCCACGGTGAACTCAATGTCCATCGCGTCGCGGTAGTGCTGCTCCAGCTGCTCGCAGATGCCCGCGAACTCGCCGTACAGCTTGGGCGCGGTGTCCTGCCACTCCGCGATCGGCGTCGGCGTCCGCGTACCCGCGACGACGTCCTCGCCTTGTGCGTTCGCGAGGTACTCGCCCCAGATCGCGCGCTCCCCGTTGCCCGGATCGCGCGTGAACGCGACGCCCGAGCCAGAGTCGTCGCCCATGTTGCCGAAGACCATCGTCTGCACGTTCACTGCCGTGCCCAGATCGTCCGGGATCTTCTCGATGCGGCGGTAATGGATCGCGCGGTCGTTGTTCCACGAGTCGAAGACGGCGCGGATCGCCATCTCCAGCTGCTGCATCGGGTCGTCCGGGAAGTCGAAGCCCTTCTCCTGCTTCACCAGCTCGCGGAAGCGGTCAGCCACCTCTCGCAGCGCCGTCGCTGGCATCTCCGAGTCGAAGCGAACGCCGGCGCGCTCCTTCGCCTCCTCGAACAGTGCATCGAACTTGCGTCGTTCGATCTGCAGCACGATATCGCCGAACATCATGATGAAGCGACGCCAGGAGTCGTAGCCGAAGCGCTCATCGCCGGTCGCAGCGATCAGGCCCTGGAGCGTCCGCTCGTTCAGCCCCAGGTCCAGGATCGTGTCCATCATCCCGGGCATCGAGAATTTCGCGCCCGATCGCACCGACACGAGCAGCGGTCGCTCCGGATCTCCGAAGCGCTTTTCCGCCGACTCCTCCACTTGCCGCAGCGCCGCGCGCACCTCGTCCATCAGCCCATCGGGCATCCCTTGTCCCGCCGCGATGTAGCCGATGCACGCCTCGGTCGTGATCGTGAAGCCCGGCGGCACCGGCAGCCCGAGGTTTGTCATCTCGGCTAGGTTCGCGCCCTTACCGCCTAGCAGGTCCTTTTGCTCTTTGTTGCCCTCGTGGAAGAGACAGACGTACTTCTGTCGAGGCATCCGGAACCCTCCCTCACCGCGCCCGCGACCAGCGCGGGATCGAGACCGAAACCCTGGTGTCTAGATTGTGTGGAACTACGCGCATTATACCATGGGCCCCCTTCCTCCTAGTTAGACGCGAATCTGCCTCCAGGTGTTCCGAACGCAACGAGCGGAAGCTGGCGGGCGTTGGAATCTACAAGGCAGTGTGGGCTGCTGAGGTCGTAGCGGGTTTGACGCGGGCAGTACATAATGTATAAACTTGCGTCAAGTTAGCCTCACGTGCTGGTGGTGGGCTCCAGGCGTAGGCAGGCGTTTCGTCCTGAGTCCAGTCCTCGCCCTCATTATGGCGAGACGCGGGGAGCGACCTCACAAAGCCCAACAACGAAGCGTTCGCGTGTCCGACCGCGTTGCGGCGGCGTGCGCTCGTTCGGCGACGAGGGGGTCGAGGGGCTGGCCGCAAGCATTACCGAATACCTAGCGCGACTCGTTGTGACGGGCCGCCTGCTGGCGAACGGCGGGCGGCCTGCTCAGGCGCGCCTCGTTGTCCTCGCGCTGCTGGTGGTTGGCGTAGCCGCCCTCTGGTCTGTCATCGACACCATACACGTCCGCGCCGTGACGACGGGCTTCCTCAACCCGTCGGCGCAGTCCGCCGATACCGGCGGCGACGGCGACGGCTTCCAGTTCAACCCTACGAACGCCTTCAGCGACAACGCTACCTTCGCCGAAGACAGAAATAGTGGTACTGGCACTGGCACGACCTGCGCGAGCACGGGCAAAGATCGCCACCGCTATAACAACTACAACATCAGCCTTCCCTCCGACGCGACAATTACTGGCATCGAAGTCCGCCTAGACGCTCGGGCCGACAGCACGACCGGCTCCCCGTTCATGTGTGTCGAGCTCTCGTGGAACGGCGGCACAACGTGGACGGCTTTCAAACAGACCACAACGCTCGGGATCACGGAGTCGAGCCGGATCCTCGGCGGTGCCGCCGACACCTGGGGACGCACCTGGGCCGTCGGCGACTTCACCAACACCAATTTCCGTATCCGTATCACCGACGTCGCCTCAAGCAACAACCGTGACTACTTCCTCGACTGGGCCGCGGTCCAGATCTCGTACGACGTGCCGACACCAACGCCCACCAACACCGCCACGCCTACGAACACTCCGACTGCCACGCCCACGCTAACGCCCACCAACACACCGACCGACACGCCCACCAACACACCGACGAACACGCCCACGAACACCCCCACCAACACGCCGACGAACACGCCCACCAACACGCCAACTCAGACGCCGACGAACACGCCGACGAACACGCCCACCGACACGCCCACCGACACACCTACGGACACGCCCACGAACACGCCCACCGATACGCCCACGAACACGCCCACCAACACCCCCACCGATACGCCGACGAACACGCCCACCGATACGCCAACGAACACGCCCACCAGCACCCCCACCGATACGCCGACGAACACGCCCACTCAGACACCCACGGACACGCCAACTCAGACGCCCACGAACACGCCGACGAACGCGCCTACGAACACACCGACGCAGACGCCCACGAACACGCCGACTCAGACCCCTACGGACACGCCCACCGACACGTCCACCAACACGCCCACCAACACGCCCACGAACACCCCGACGAACACGCCTACGGACACTCCGACCGACACGCCCACGAATACGCCCACGGACACGCCCACGAACACGCCGACTCAGACCCCTACGGACACGCCCACCAACACACCCACCAACACCCCGACGAACACACCAACCAACACG
>JBAROU010000019.1:0-5640 GCA_049642385.1 Dehalococcoidia bacterium
GCCCTGGGCCGCCACCGAAGCGCGCGTCGCCGGGCACCCGGCGTTCGAGGTGCCGTATGGACTGGTCAGCCCCGCGCAGCAGAACGCCGTGATGGCGCGTCGCTACATGCACGAGTACGGCGCGACGCAGGAGCATTTCGCGCGCGTTGCGGTGGCGCAACGGCGGCACGCCACGCACAATCCGCGCGCGCTGTTCCGCGAGCCAATCACTGTCGATGACGTGCTCACCTCGCGCATGATCGCCGACCCGCTGCACCTGCTCGACTGTTGTGTCGAGACAGACGGCGCTTGCGCCGTCCTCATTACGAGCGCAGAGCGCGCGCGTGACTTGCGACAACCGCCCGCGTACATCGCGGCGGCAGCGCAAGGCTCGGGCGCGCGCCACTACATGATGGCGCCCTTCTACAAAAACGACGCCTTCGACCTGCCGAACGTCTACGCCGCGCGCGACGTCTACGCGATGGCGGGCGTGGGCCCCGCGGACATCGACGTGGCGCTGCTATACGACGTGTTCAGCCCGCTCGTGCTCTGGCAACTCGAGGCGTACGGCTTCTGCGCGCCAGGCGAGGCCGGCCCGTTCGTCGCGGAGGGGCGGATCGACTGGCCGGACGGAGACATTCCGGTGAACACGCACGGCGGCAGCCTCTCCGAGGCGTACGTGCACGGCATGAACCACATCCTAGAGGCGGTGCGCCAGCTGCGCGGCACATCCACCTGTCAGGTGGACGCCGCGAAGGTGGCGCTGGTCGCGGCGGCGCCCGTCGTGCCGACGAGCGTGCTGATCCTGCACAACTGACGATGAGCGAGGACATGATCGATCAACGCCCGTTGCCGGAAGTGACGCCGCTGACAGAGCCGTTCTGGTCGGCGGCGCGAGAGCACCGCCTGGTCATCCAGCGCTGCGACGACTGCGCGGCGTATCGCTTCCCACCTGAGATCGCCTGTGTGTACTGCGGCTCCTTGCGGGCGACCTGGACGCCGGTAAGCGGCCGCGCGGCGTTGTGGAGCTGGACCGTCGCGCATCCGCCGCTCCTCCCTTACTTCGCCCAACGCGCGCCGTGGCCTGTGACTATCGTGCAGCTCGACGAGGGCCCGCGCATGGTGACGAGCCTGGTCGATGTGTCACCCGAAGAGTATGCGATCGGGATGGCGCTGGTGGCGGACTTCGAGAAGATCGGCGACGAGATCACGCTCGTCGTCTTCCGCCGAGCGTAACTACTCGCTCAGGCGCAGGTGGCCGGGCGGGTCCGGCGGCAGCTGCCAGTCGATATACGTGTAGCCAAACTCGCGGTGGCGCTCGTTCGCCGCGTCGGTGGCCTCGCGGTACGCCGACTCCAGCGCGCTCCAGTCGTGCGCGCGGATCGCCTGTTCCAGCGGCTTCAGGTAATCGGCCTCGAACTGGCCCATCGCTTCCTCGTAGTTCGGTCGCACGACCGCCGCCATGCGCATCGTCTTGCGCATCTCGCTGAACTCATGCCGGGCGAGGTCCCAGTTGGCGCCCTGCGCCGCGTAGTAGAGGATCCAGTAACGATCAGAGACCTCGACCATCAACCGGGCCATGCCCGGTTGCATCTCGGCGATCTGGTCGAGCGTGAGGTCGCCGTGTTTCGTGTGCGCAACGGGCGATTGTTCGTCAGCCAACGTCACTGCCCTCCCTTGCCATTGTCCGAACCAGCGCCATTCGTGAGTACCCTCTCGGGATTTCCCGGAAAGACGACGTTCCCCGCGCTTCTCAGCGCCAGCGTATGGATCGTAAGCGTAGGATTGAACCCTGACGCCGACGCGAAGACGGCGCCATCTGTGCAGTACAGGTTCTCCATGTTGTGAAACTTGCCGTAGCGGTCACAGACGGACGCGTTGGGGTCGTCGCCCATGCGCAGCGTGCCCATGATGTGGCGGGAGCTCGCCGGCTCGTCCGCCGGCGCGATGAACGCGAACTGCGCCCCAGCCGCCTTGTGAATCTCGAGCATCTTCGGGCTGTAGAACTCTCGTGCAGAAAGCTCGAAGTCGTGGTTCTCGTATGTGATGCGGGCGACAGGAAGGCCATTCGCGTCGCGAACGTCAGGGTCGAGGTCGACGTAGTTCGTGAGCTGGGGCGCGTCTTCCGCCTGCATCGTCAACACGGCCAGATGATCGCGGAAGGGACTCTGGCGCATCATCTCTTGCAGCATCTTGCCTTTCTGTCCCATCGAGAACGCGTACGTCTGCGCCTCGAAGATCGCCTCGTTGGCCGCACCGAACTCGATGATTCCGCCCAGCGGGCGTTCGGCGTCACCCGGCACACCTCGAAAGTCGCTCATGCCGTGCGTCACGGAACGGCCGCGATGACCATGGAGGCGCTGGGGATACAGCCCGACAGCGGTGGTCTGGAAATGGAACATCAGATTGCGACCGACGAGCCCCGACGAGTTCCCGAGGCCGGTTCCTTCAAGATCGGAGAGGAAGCAGAGGCGGGCATCTTCGATCGGGCTCGTCGCCAGGACAACGATATCGGCCTTGGCCCGCTGCCGGCGGCCGTCGGGGTCGATGTATTCGACGGCAGTGATTCGCGTCTTGCCGCCGTTCGAGATGAGACGCGCGACCGGAGAGTTGAAGCGCAGCTGACAGTTCTCCGTCAGCAGCGCTTCGCGCAGGAAGGTGACGGCGGGCGAGCCTTTCGAGTTGTTCGGGCAGCCGTAGCCGGAGCAGAAGCCGCAGTCGACGCAGGCCGGCCGGCCACGATACGGCCGCGAATTGACAGCGGTAGGATACGGGAACGGGTGGTACCCCTGCTTCGTCGCTCCCTCCGCCAGCACCAACGCCGAGTACATCGGCACGCCGGGCTCCATAGGATACGGGCCGCTGCGCGGAGGGCCGAACGGATCGCTATCGACCTTCCCCTGCACGCCTACCAACGTCTCGGCCTCTGTGTAGAAAGGCTCCAGTTCTTCATACGTGAGCGGCCAGTCGGCGAAGTTCGCGCCGGCTACCTCGCCAACCAGAGACGCGAGGTGAAAGTCTGCCTCCTGAAAGCGGGGGAATTTCATGTCGGCGTGGACAGCGCCACCACCGACGGTCTTGGGCAGCCCGTTGATATCGCCCGTCTGTGTGCGCGCCCCCGCCTCTTCGTTCGGGCGGAACGTGCGGGGATCAACGAGTGCATCGGCGCTGATCAGGTCACGGATGCTGAGCTTGAGCTCGTCGTTGCTGAAGAGCGGCACGGGCTGGTCGGCACCCGGATCGTCCAGCCCCGGAAAGTAGTTGTCTCCCGCCTCGAAGACGAGCACCTTACGCCCGTGGCTGGCGAGCACGTGAGCGGCCGTCGCACCGCCAGCCCCACTGCCGATGACAATCGCATCGAAGGACGTGAGATCGGTGTTTCCCAGGACATTCGGTTCGCCTGAAGGTATGCCCATGACTTACATTCGCCGTAGCGCGCTAGAAGAAGCGCGTCCCACCGACAGCCCCCACGATAGCGTCGACAAACTCGAGAACGTCTCCTTGGATGCCGCTGGAGTCTTCGCCGGGGTTAGGGGTGGAGAGTGGCTTCTCCGGGCGTTCGTTGTAACGCTCGCTCCCCTCGTCGTAGATCGCGTATCCCAAGGGCTGGCTGTCGCCATCATGGCCGATCGATTGCCAGCCGGCGAGATCTGTATTGCCACCGTACTCCGGCGCTGCGTACCGACCTTCGATGGCGTGCTCCAACAGCAGTTGCGCGAACTCCTGATCGCCCTCCGTCAGCACTTGGTCCTGATCTAGAGCGCTCAAGCCGACGAAGTTCTTGCTAAACAGCTCCTTGCTTTTCGCGTCGAGGTCTCGAACGCCGCGCCGGTACTGCGCACGAAAGCCGGCCGTCGGACCGAGGACTGCATCGTTGAAGTCGCCGCCCGTTACGCCCGTCGAGCCGTACAACCGGATGCGCCAGGCCAGCTCCTTCGTGCGAGAGAGCGGCAGGAACTGGACGAAGGCGTCGTCGGGGAACGTGTCGGATGGCTGACCGGTCGCGCCGTCAGGGAAGGGTGCCCTGCCGCTGAACGGGCCGCCGGCGTAGATCGTGGGCGGATCGTGCTCGAACGCCGTGAGCAGGTTCTCGATGTACTGTACGGCGTCGAGGCCTGAGCTTCCCGCTGCGCCGTCGGTCGGAAGGAGTCGCGCGGCAGCGGCTTGCACGGTCGCGCGCTCGTGTTCGTTGAGGAAGGTAACGATGTGCTCGCCGTCGCCACAGGCTTCCAGCGTCCAGGGCGCGAGCAGCACTACCGCGCCCGCCGACGTCGCCTTGAGGAACGTGCGCCGGCTCATGCGGCCGTTCATGGCGCGAGTATAAGGCGCATCGTGTGTCCAGCCGACGTGGCCGTCCATGGCGCGAGTATAAAGCGCATCGTGTGTCCAGCCACCAAGCTATGAGCCTGAGGCCGGCGCGGCTTCCTGTTCTGGCTGGGCTACCGCGCGCGAGACGAAGCCCTTGTCGAACAGCGCGGGCTGGATCTGCTGCGCGATCCCCTCGGGCGTCCAGCGACCGTCCGTCTCCATCTTCCTCGTTGGCTCCGGGATCGGGTACCAGCCGATCGTCCCACCGTAGACCATGAAGATGTGTCCGTTAATCCACCACGCGTCGTCGCTGGCGAGATAGACCACCATCGGCGCGATGTCGTCCGGGTCCTGGAGCATGGTCATCGTCTGGTCTTTCTTCGCGAGGCCCTGCTCCTGGCGCTTCTGGCGCGCCTCGTCGGAGACGCCGCCCGTCATGCGCGTGAGTGCCGCCGGAGCGATGCAGTTCACCGTCACCCCGTACTTGCCCAGGTCGAGCGCAGCGGTGCGCGTCAGGCCGGCGATGCCACCCTTCGCCGCTGAGTAGTTCGCCTGGCCGGTGTTGCCGGCAAGCCCCGCCCCCGAGGTGAACGTGATGATCCGCCCCGAGCGCTGCTGGCGAAAGAGCGCCGCCGCCGGCTTGAGCAGCGCGAACGTTCCCTTGAGGTGCACCTGAAGCACAGCATCCCACTCTTCTTCACCCATGTTGAACACCATGCGATCGCGCAGGATGCCGTGTGGCGTCACCACGGCATCGAGCCTGCCGTACGTGGCGAGCGCCGTCCGGATGAGCGAATCACCGCCCTCCATCGACGCGACCGACTCGTAGCAGGCGGTCGCCTCGCCGCCGTTCGCCTTGATCTCGTTGACGACCTCGTCCGCCGGGCCGGCGTCGTCGCCACTGCCGTCCATGTTCACGCCGGGGTCGTCGACGACGACCTTCGCGCCCGCGGCGCCGAACGCCAACGCCACACCACGCCCGATTCCGCGGCCGCCTCCCGTGACGATCGCTACCTTGCCATCAAGCATTCCCATGGATTACCTCCCCGCACCACTGCTTCGCGGCCAGATGAGCCGCACCGCGTACGCTAGCATCCAGCACCGCTAGGCGGCAAGTACGCCTGCGGCGGGCTGGTCACCCGCGCGACGGTAGCGAGAGGACGGCCCGGCCGGGCGTGGTCACCTCGCCCTTGTCGTTCTCGATCCAGACGTCCAGGTCGATCAAGCGCTTGCCGTCCTGCTCGTACTTTCTGGTGACCTTACCCTTGGCAGCGAGCGTGCTGTTCACCACGTCCATCTTCCGGTAATCGAGTGCGAGCTTTTCGATCCAGGCATCGTCGCCCGCCCAGCCGT
>JBAROU010000027.1:0-6738 GCA_049642385.1 Dehalococcoidia bacterium
GGACCGGAGACGTCTATCGCGCGGTCAGGCGAAAGGGGGGAAAGGTGTTGAAAATCTCGCCCCGGAAGGGGGGAAAGGTTTTGAAAAACCTCACTCCAGAGGGGGCAAAGGTTTTGAAAAAGTCGTCAGGAAAGGGTCCCTAGGTTTTGAGAACCGACAACAGCGGCCCAACGCAACTACTCGATTGTTCCCATCGAGGGCCGTCGCAGCCAGGGTCGGCCTCAACCGGGCACCAACTTGTTTCGAAACAGGCGAGATTTTTGCGCCGGCGGCAGTGACCTACCTTGTCACACGGCCGTCCTATCGTGGCCTCATGGCTACCACTCCAACGACTTCCGACGACGTGGCTGCCTTCGCGACGTTGTCGGACGACGAACTCGTCGAGCGCGTGAAGGATCTCGCTGGCTGCGAGCGGCGTGCCTCCGTGGCGCTCATCCGCTCCCTCATCGAGTTCGACGCGCGCCAGCTGTACCTTCGCGAAGGCTGCTCCTCCCTTTATACCTACTGCACGCAGGTGCTGCATCTGTCCGAAGCCTCGGCGTATAACCGCATCGAGGCGGCGCGCTCCGCGAGGCGTTATCCGCAAGTACTCGAAATGCTCGAAACCGGAGACCTAACGCTGACAGCAATCCGGCTGCTCGCGCCGCATCTGACGGCCGAAAATCACGCGGACGTCCTGGCGGCGGCCCGGCACAGGAGCAGATTCGAGATTCAGGAACTGATTGTGTCGATCGCTCCTGGTGCGGCATGTTCGACTCCATGTGACGCAATCCTCGTCACGCAACTCGCGCCGGACAGCTGCAGGCTCCACGTGACGCTGTCACGCGAGACGTACGACAAGCTGCAGCGCGCGCAACAGCTGCTCCGGCATGCGCACCCCAACGGGGATGTAGGCGCGATTCTCGATCGCGCACTGACGCTGCTGATCGACGATCTCGAGCGCCACCGGTTCGCCCGCGTCGCATCACCGCGACCGAGCGCCGACGAAGGTACGGCGTCGGGGCGTCACATACCTGCGGCCGTCAGGCGTGCCGTCTGGCAGCGGGATGAGGCCCGTTGCGCGTTCGTCGGACGCGAGGGCCGCTGTCGCGAAACCGCGTTCCTCGAGTTCCACCACGTCGCGCCGTACGCGGTCGGGGGCGCACCAAGCGAAGAGAACATCCAGCTCCGCTGCCGCGCGCACAACCAGTATGAGGCGCGCCTTTTCTTCGGGGACACGGTCGTTCGCGAGCGACGGGAAGCGTGGCCGGTTGTTCCGGTGTGGTCTTCACAATCGCAGATGAAGCAATCGCCTGGCCACGAGGCGGTACTGATCGCGGTAAATGATCGTGCGCGATCCCGGCCATCAGGGCGGAAGGGTCAGTCTGTTGCAGTTGCTGCAGGACGCTTTCGGCTGTGCCGTGCTCTTCGCGCGATCGCCGCGCCACCAGTTGCAAGCAGAAACAGCGCAGACGGCTCAGGCACCGGCGCCGAGTCCGCCAGCATCCGGCCTTGGTACGAGATGTGATCGATCGTCTCGTCAAGTTCACCGCCCGACGCGGAGCGTCGTATCGCCGAATAGCCGTAGCCGAAGGCAAGCGTACTGCCGCACCCGCCTTAGTGGGCATGACTGTCTCCCCGCTACGGCGAGGCAGGCACCCACCCTCGGCGGCCCGATCATCCGCCGCAGGATCGGTGTATCGTGGCGCGATGAAGCAGCTCGAGAAACGCCTTCGAATCCGGTCGCGCGCGGCGCTCTGGCTCGGCATCGCGCTGATGACGCTGGCGCCCGTGCACGGCACGGCTGCGGTACCGGCAAAGGGGACGGAGATCCTCTGGGATCGATACGGCGTCCCGCACATCTTCGCGCGGGATCATGCGAGCCTTTTCTACGCCTACGGATACGCGCAGATGGAAGCACACGCGGAACTGCTCGTGCGCCTCTACGCGCAGGCACGCGGCCGCGGCGCCGAGTTCTACGGCGATGGCTACCTGCCCAGCGACCGCTGGGTACGCACCAACGGCATTCCGAAGAAGGCGGCAACATGGGCCGCGCAGCAGTCGTCGGAATTCGGACCGTTGATTCGTGCGTTTGCGGACGGTCTGAACGCGTGGACCGCCGCCAATCCCACCATGCTCAGCGCAGCGGCCAAGGGCGTCCTTCCGCTGACGCCGCAAGACGTCTACGCCCACGGGCTGCGCATCATTCACTACGACTGGCTGACGAGCGAGAACAGCCTCTATACCAGGCTCCGTCGTCAGGGCGTCGACATACATGGATCGAATGGATGGGCGATCGGTCCGTCCAAATCGGCGTCCGGCAACGCCATGCTGTTAAGCAACTCTCATCTGCCCTGGACCGACATGGACACGTACTTCGAGGTGCAGCTGACGGCGCCTGGCGTGACGTCATACGGTGCGGTGTGGGTCGGTTTTCCCGTCCTGCGCCAATGCTTCACAGAGTTCGTCGCGTGGACCCAGACAACCAACGGGCCCACCGGCGCGGATGTCTACCGGCTCGTGCCGAAGCAAGGCGGCTATCTGCTCGACGGACGGACGAAATCGTTCGACGTCGAGAAGCAGATCATCAAGATCCGTCAGGCTGACGGGACCCTGCGCGACGAGCCGCTGACGATCCGGCGATCGGTCCACGGCCCCGTGTTCTCCGACGACCGCGGTGTCATCGTCGCGCTGCGCGTGGTCGCGGCGGATCGGCCGCGCATGTTCGAGCAGTTCTGGCGGATGGGGCTGGCGCGCAACCTCGAGGAGTGGCGGCAGGCGATGCGGATGCAGCAGCTGCCGATCTTTCACACGATGTACGCGGATCGCGACGGGCACATCATGTACGTCTACAACGCCGCGCCGCCACGCCGCGCCAATGGCGATCACACCTTTTGGAACGGCGTGCTCCCAGGTGATCGAACGGATATCATCGCCGGCTCCGAGATTGTCCCCTTCGACCTCCTGCCCCAGGTGATCGACCCGCCAAATGGCTGGGTGCAGAACTGCAACGATTCGCCGTGGACGTCGACCTATCCGATGGTCCTCGATCCGGCGAAGTTCGCGGCGTTCATCGCCCCGCCGCCGAGCCTCACGCAGAGGGCGCAGCGCAGCATTCGCCTGCTGTCCGAGCCGGGCAGGATCACGCTCGCCGACCTGAAGGCGATGAAGCTTTCGACGCGCAGCGAGATCGCCGATCGTTTCGTGGACGATCTTGTCGCCGCCGCGCGCCAGTTCGGTGCCCCCAAGGCGACGGAGGCCGCGGAGATTCTCGCGAAATGGGACCGTCAGGGAGAGAACACGTCCGACGGCACGCTGTTGTTTCTGCGCTTCATTCAAGCCGCGGGGAATGCCTTCCAGAACATCGGTGGCTACGCGGTCGCCCCAGACCCGCATCAGCCGTTGACGACGCCGCGCGGCTTCGCGGAGCCGGCGAGGGCTGCGGCCCTGCTCGAGAGCGAAGCGCGGCGTCTCGAGACCGAATACAAGACTTTGCACGTCATCTGGGGCGACGTGGTTCGATTGCGAAGAGGATCGCTGGACCTCCCCGGCAACGGCGTGCCGGGCACGCTCGGCGGGATCCGGACCATCGCGACGGGCCGCTTCGTGGAGGGAAAGACCGGGATTCAGGGCGGCGACACGTTCTATGCCGTGATCGAGTTCCAGAAAAACGGCCCGCCTGTCGGCGAAGCGCTGCTCGGATACGGCAACTGGTCGCGCCCCGGCTCGAAGCACTTGGAGGATCAGCTGGCGCTCGCCTCCCAGAAACAGATGCGCCCGATCCTGCGGGCGCGACAGCTGATTGAAAAGCAGCTCGAGAGCCGAAAGGTGTTCTAACCTCAAATTTCGCATTTCAGGCACAGTTTGGAGCGGCCGCGGTTCAGGACTGCAGTCGCTGGGCAGTCTTCCAGACCTGCTCAACGACAGCAGGCTGCAGGGAGATCCGCGACCGATACTCCGGCATCTGCCTTGCACCGACGCCGCCGGTTCCCCGCCATTCTGGTCGATAAGGCCACTCGTACCCGTGTCGGCCTGGGCTTGCCGACAGGAGACGCACATGTTCGAGCAGCTGTCCCTCGGCACCAAGGCGAAGAAGCGGACCGATGAACTGAACGAGATCGTGCTCGCCGCCCGTCACGAGCGGGATGCCCTCGGCGCGCTGTTCGAACAGCTCGACGGTCCCCGCGGCAGGCTCACCGAGGTGTCGACGTCGGTCGAGCACGTGAGGGACAAGACGATTGACGCGGCCGCGCAGCTCACGGCAATCGTCGGACGCATTGCAGATCTTGACAAGCACGTAGCCGACTTCGAGGTGATCAAGGCGCAGGTCGCCGATATGACGGATATCGTGCGGCAGGCCCGGGAAGCTGCCGAACTGATGACCAATTCGGCGGGAGAGATCCAGAAACACCGCGAGGCAATGGAGCAACTCGCAACGGAATACCGCGAGACGCGAGCAGCCGTCGAGGCGCTGGGCGCTCAGCGCCAGCTGGTGGCTGACGCGCACGCCGAGCTGCAGCGGTCCACCGACGGTCTGCGCGGCGCGCTCGATCAGACGGCCGAGATCAAACGTCAGCTGGGTCAGCTTCACACCCAGGCAGCGATGCTGGCGGACGACCAAACGGCAATCAGGAAGACCGCGGAACACGTCCTGGACAACACCGCAGTCGTCACCCGCACGGTGAAGGAAATCGAATCGAGGATGGCGTCGCTCGGAGCGGTTCACGAGCTCGTGATGACGACCGAAGAACGAATCAAGTCTCTGAATGCCCTGGCCGAGCACGTGAGCGTCAAGGCGAAGGCGCTCGAGACCCAGCGGGTCACCGTCGACCACGCCACGTCCGAAGCGAGCAGGTTGAGCGAGATGGTGTGGGCAATGGAAGCGCAGATCGCCAAGCTGGAGGAGGGAAACCGTCAGATCACCCGCGCGGAAGAAGTCCTGCGGCGGGCCGAAGAGTTCGCCGCAGGCGTCATCGAGGAGCTCAACGCCGCGACGGCGCGGCGTGATGAGTTCAGACGTGAGTCCGCGAGAGTCGAGAAGGATGGCGCCCAACTGATTCAGACGGTCAGCGCACAGATCGAGCGGCTCGCGATCGAGGGAAAGGCCTTCGACGCGCACGAGCAGCGCGTTGCCAGCCTGCAGGGCGCACTCGACACCGTCGAACGTCAGCTGGAAGTGGTCCTGGGCCGTCAGGAAACGGTCGGCAACCTCGATCGGAAGACGGAGGAGCTCGGACAGACTTTGCGGCAGCTCTCGACGGAGGTCGGCGAGCTGTCACGCCGCCGCGCCGAAGTGGAGACGCTGGCGGATCGACTCGCGCGCGTGGACGCGACCGCTCGCGAGGCAGAGGCGAAGCAGGCGAGGCTCGAATCCGGCCGCGAACAGCTCGACGCGCTGCGCGCCGAGCTCGACGCCATCCACGCCTCGCGCGCATCGGCGACCGAGCTGTGCACCCGTCTCAACGCCGATCGCCTGGCGCTCGAGACGGCCGCCACGAACATCACGCGCTTCTCGGCCGACGCGCCAGCGATCGAGAACCAGCTCGCGGCCGTCCTCGAGAAACTCCGCTTCCTCGACGATGCGGATCGGATGGTGGAGAGAACCCGGGAGAACATCACGGCGCTCGAAGCCGTCTGGGAGCGGTCGAGCGAAAAGCTCCAGTTCGTCGAGAAGGTGGAACGACGTCTGCACGGGCTCCACACGCTCAACACGGAAGTCGGGCGGCGGATGGAGGAGCAGTTCGGGCGCCGCGCCGAGCTCGAGAGCCTGCGGATCCGCACCGACGAGATCAGCGCGCACCTCGGCGACGCGCACCAGAAGCTTGACGCGATTCGCGCGGCCCAGGAGAAAGTGCCTGCCATTCTGGAGTCGGCAGACAGCCTGGGCCGCGACATCGAACAGCTCGAGCAGCGGCTGAACGGCCTCAGACGCAGCGACACCGACCTCGCCGGCCAGGAGCAGCGACTCGACGCGCTCGTCGCCGCGAGCCGCGAACACTACGCGGCGATCGACGACCGCACGACGCATCTCGAAGCGCTGACACAGGAGCTGAACCGCGCCGGCCTGCTCCGGAACGAGCTCGCCGGCGATCTGTCGCGCGTGCAGGGACAGTATCAGGAAACCGCGGCGCGCATGGCCGCGACGGAAGGGCAGCTGAAACACGTCGAGACGCTCCGCCAGCAGCTCGACGACAGGCAGTCGGCGTTGATCGTTGCCGAGCAGCGGATGGCGGCCTTCGAGGCGCAGGCCGGGAATCTCGCGCGGCTCGCTGCCGACACCGATGTCAAGATTCAGGCGATCGCCGGCCGTGAAGCGATGGTTGCAGCGATCAAGGCGGAAGTCGATCAGGTGCGCGACGTAGCGGCCGCCGCGAAGAGCGACGTCGAGGCGATCGTCGAGCGTCGCGAGGAGCTGCACACGCTCCGGACCAGGCTCGACACGCTGGTCGAGGCATTCGGCGACACCGACGAGCGCGTGGCCAAGATCGAAGCCCGGCGAGCGCTCGTCGAAGAGGTGCAGTCGAAGGCCGAGATGATCGCCAACCTGCTGGAGGACATCGGCGCCAACCTCGACATGGTGGCCGCCCAGAAGGCACAGATCGAGTACGTGTCCGACCAGGTGGCGCGCCTCGAGTTCTCGGTCCAGCAGTCGCAGCACACGATGCGTGCCCTCCACCACGAGCGCGAGCGCGCCGAGCGCGTGGAAGAGGCCATCCGTCAGCTCCGGACTCGCGAACGGTCGCCGCGCCCGGCCGACAC
>JBAROU010000035.1:0-19417 GCA_049642385.1 Dehalococcoidia bacterium
GGCGCGCGACGCGTCGTGGGCGTGGACGTTACGGACGAGCCACGCGGCAACCCCAACGTCGACGACGCCGCGAAGGGAGACTTGCGCGCCCTACCATTGCGCGACGAGACGTTCGATCTGATCGTCATGAGCCACGTGGCGGAGCACCTGACGGAGCCCGAACCCGTGTTTAGCGAGTTGGCGCGCGTCCTGCGCCCGGGGGGCAGGTTGCTCCTCCTCACACCGAACCGCTGGCACTACGTCGCGGTCGGCGCGCGCCTGCTCCCACATCGGCTACACCTTGCGTACAACCGCTGGCGCGGCGTCGACACACGCGACATCTTCCCGACGGCCTACCGCGCGAACACGGCGGGCCGGCTGCGCGCGCTGGCGCAGGACGCCGGCCTCACCGTGGAACGCCTCGACCGCTTCGAGACGGAGCCGGAGTACCTGGCGTTCCATCTGGCGCCGTACGCCCTCGGCGTCGCGTACGAGCGCGTCGTCAACCGCTTCGACGCGCTTGCGCGCCTGCGCGTGAACCTGCTACTCGTGGGTAAGAAGCCCTGAGGCGGGAGCAGGCAAGAATCACATTCGAGTCGAGCTTCCAGGCGCCCTTACAGATTCGGGGAGCGTAGGTCGAGTCTAATGATAGAGGCACACCGATGCGACTCTGGATTTGTGCGCTGCTCATCACGCTCATAGGCTTGCTCGCCTTCGGGGCCGTCACGCCTGCGAGCACGGCGCTCGCCGCGGCCTGCACCGCGAACGCGAGTCCCGGCAACGTCCAGCAGAAGATCAACAACGCATCATCCGGCGCAGTCATCTGCCTCGGGGCGGGCACTTACGACGTGCGTCTGTTCGTCAACGGCAAGTCGAACCTCACGCTCAGGGGCGCCGGCTGGAACAGCACCATCGTGCGCGACGGCCCAACGAACAACACCTGTCTCCTGGTGCGCGACAGCCACAACATTCGCTTCGAGCGCATGGAGGCGCGTGCCTGCCACGTCCAGGCCGCCTTCGTCGCTGACAGCACGAACGTCGTCTTTAGCGCCATCGAGGCGAACAATGGCCCGATCGGCTTCCAGTACCGCAACAGCACCGGCACGATCATCGGCTCGCAGGCGCACGGTCAGAACAAACCCAACGGCGCCGGCTTCGGCGCGATCATTCAGCAGAGCTCCAACGTGCAAATCCAGGACTCCACTTTCGAGGACATCCGCGGGTTTGGCATCCTCTCGCAGTTCAACAGCCGGCTCCACGTCGGCAACACGAACGTCTGGGACAATCGCGACGGCGGCGTCTTCACCATCCACAAGACGGGCAAGACCACCATCGGCGGCAGCAGGATCAGTCGCAACAAGCAGAACGTGTTCGCGGGCGAACCCGGCTGCGCGCCCCTACCCGCCGGCAACCCCAACCCGCCCCAGTGCTATCTGAACAACCCGGGCAAGTACTACAGCCAGATCGAAGTCTCGATCCAGAACTCCACGATCGGGGGAGCCAGGAGCGCCGGCGTCGTGATCTTCCCCGGCGTCCACGCAACGCTACGCAACAACGCGATTCAGAACAGCCACCTGACGGGGCTCTTCGCCTGGGGCGCCGTCGTCGACGCGGCTGGGGACGACTACGTCCACAACCGCGAGAACGCGGCCGAGTGTCGCGCCTACCCCGCGCCGGCGACCGGCTATCGCGGGATGTGCAAGCTTGTAGGCGAGCACATGCACCACTCGACGCCGCTGTCCGGCGGACAGTTGGGCGGCGGCTTCGTCTCCGAAGGCGCGAAGGTCAAGCTGCTCAACTCCAAGATCGAGAACAACTGGGGGATCGGCGTGGCCCTGCTTCACAACGCGACCGGCGAGGTGCGCAACAACGTGATCCGGTACAACGGCGGCTCCGGCCTCTGCATCAAGAACGCCGGCCCCATCAGCATCAGTGGCAACTCCATCTACGGCAACCGCCCGGGCTATTGCCTGGGACACCCGTAGGGGCTAGGGCGCGATTAGCACGTTTACGGCTCCTCACGGATGATCTCAGGAACC
Source organism: Dehalococcoidia bacterium (assembly GCA_049642385.1). Lineage (GTDB taxonomy): Bacteria > Chloroflexota > Dehalococcoidia > DSTF01 > RBG-16-68-14 > JBAROU01. The sequence goes on from JBAROU010000035.1 coordinate 2,019, forward strand.
TGATCGAAGTCACGATCGTAGCTCAGGATCGATGTAAGCCCCTGGCGCTCCATATGGGCAATGCTTAGCGCATCTTCGAAGTCGATCGCGTAATCGACGAACAAGTCGAGTGCACGGAGATACGTTCGCCGATTGTTGAGGCGCATCGTCCGGAGCGTCAGCATAGGCACAAGGAGCTGCCTAATCTGCTCGCGCGATACGTCGTAATGCTTTGGCGAAGAAAGCACGTACACGACCTCGGCGATGACCGATTCCGATGTCGTCGCATCTTCGCGTCCAGCTTTGACGCTCTGGAACAGCTCAAAGCAGCGTTGCGCCTTCAACGGATCGTCTCGCGTGAGGTACCGTAAGAAGATGTTAGTGTCGACGAACCTCGTGGCCATCGGCGTCAATCAGCGCGTGACAGTTTTCTCGCCGCCTTCTCCGCACGCTCTTCCTTCGCTTCTCGAATCTGCTTCCTAAAGTCTGCTGACTTCCCAAGCGGCCGCACCGCGCCAAACGCGGACTCCAGTGTCCCTTCAAGTCGCTCGATCTTCACCTCTCCGCGATCGATGCGGAAGGTCACTTTGTCTCTTGGTCCCACACCTAGGTACTCTCGCACTTCGCGAGGAATAGTCACCTGGCCCTTTTGAGTGACCGTGGTAATGCGTTTTTCATTAGTCATACTTCATTATACAGTAATACTTCTGTATCTGTCAATACCGTTCCCTCACCAGCTCCCCCACGCGCTCCACTGCCTCCGACAGACCCACCAGCGTGGTCTCTGACTCCGAGCGGCGCTTCAGCTCCACGGAGTCCTTCTCCAGCGTGCGCGGGCTCACCGTGACGCGCAGCGGCATGCCCAGGAGGTCCGCATCCGCGAACTTCACGCCAGGCGATTCGTCCCGGTCGTCAAACAACACTTCGATGCGGCGCGCGCGCAGCTCGGCGTAGAGGCGCTCGGCCTGCTCACGCACCTCGCTGCGGTCGGGATTGAGCGCGACGAGGTGCACGTCGTACGGCGCCACGCTCGCCGGCCACATGATGCCGCGCTCGTCGTGGTTCGCCTCGATTACCGAAGCGAGCAGCCGGTCCAGCCCAATGCCGTAGCAGCCCATCACCGGCGTCCGCTGCTGACCGTCCTGGTCCAGGAACGTGGCGCCCATCTTGTCGGTGTAGACGGTGCCCAGCTTGAAGATGTGCCCCACCTCGATGCCGCGGCGCACCGTCAGCGTACCTTTCTCGCACTGCGGACAGCCGTCGCCAGCGCGCGCTAGCGCGATGTCCGCGACGACGTCCGCCTCCCAGTCGCGAGCGTAGTTCACGTTGCGCAGGTGCACGTCCGGCTTGTTCGCACCCGCAACGAGGTTCGGCGACGACGGTACGAGGTCGTCCGCAACGACGCGCACGTCGATCTTCGCCTGCTCCTTCATCCCCACAGGTGACGCGGAGCCCGCGACAAGCCCAACGGCCTCCACCTCCGCGTCCGACATGAGGCGCAGGTCGGCGCCGTCGAGCGCGTTGCGCAGCTTGATCTCGTTCACCTCCATGTCGCCGCGGATCGCGACGAATACGGGCGTGGGCCCGTCGTCCGTGCCGGGCTTGGTCGCCATGTAAAAGACCGCCTTGAGCGTCTTGTCGTGCTCGATCCTCAGGAACGACGCCACGTCCGCGATCGTCTTCGCGCCCGGCGTGTCTACCTCCTCGATCGGCTGTGTGTCTTCCGGCGGCAGCGTCTTCTCTCGGTGGTCCGCCTTCTCCTCGTTCGCGGCGTAACCGCATGCATCGCAGATCAGCACGTGGTTCTCGCCCACGTCTGTCAGGTGCATGAACTCTTGGCTGTCCTTGCCGCCTATCGGCCCGGAGTCGGCGTCCACCGCGAGAACCGGCAAGCCGCAGCGCTCAAAAAGGTTCGTGTACGCTTCGAACATCGCCTTGTAGGTGCGATCGAGCCCCTCCCAGTCCGCATCGAACGAGTACATGTCCACCATGGAGAACTCGCGCAGGCGGATGAGGCCGCCGCGCGCGCGCGGTTCGTCGCGGAACTTGGTCTGCATCTGATAGGGCAGCACCGGCAGGTCGCGATAGCTCTGCACCTCGCGCTTGAACAGGTCAACCACGACCTCCTCGTGCGTCGGCGCGAGCACGAACTCGCGCTCGTGCCGGTCCTTCACGATCGTGAGCGGCGGGACGTACGTCGCCAGCCGGCCACTCGACGCCCACAGCTCCGAGGGGTGCAGCACAGGCATGTGGATCTCCTGGCCGCCTGCCGCGTCCATCTCCTCCCGGATGACCTGCTGAATCTTGCGCACCGCCCGCCAGCCCAGCGGCAGGAACGAATAGCTCCCCGCCGCGAGCTGCTGCACCAGTCCGGCGCGCAGCAGGAGCTGGTGGCTGGGCGTTTCCGCCTCGGCGGGAGCCTGCCGCAACGTGCGCGAGAACAGCTGAGAAAGACGCATGAGCGAAGAGCCTCCTTAGGTTGATTCGAGCATACGGGCGGCTCTTAGCGCCGGTCAAGGCAACTGCGCCTACGCGCCGTTGCTCCCGACCGAGGCCTGCTGTATACTCCGTCTAACCTGATCCATCTAAATACATATGTAGGTGAGCAATATGAAGATTTCGTGCCTTCAAGAGCACTTCGCCAAGGGCCTGGGTATCGTCGGCAGGGCCGTCGCAACCCGGAGCACACTGCCCATCACCGCCAACGTCCTGCTCGCGACCGAGGAGGGGCGGCTTAAGCTAGCCGCAACGAACCTCGAGATCGCGCTCAGCTGCTGGATCGGCGCGGAGGTCCAGGAAGAAGGCTCGATCACCGTGCCGGCGCGGCTGCTCACGGACTTCGTCAACTCGCTGCCCAGCGAGAAGATCGAAGCGACGCTCGCGCCGCGTTCGCGCCAGCTCAAGCTCAACTGCGCGCGCAACCAGGCGACGATCGGCGGCATGGACGCGGACGACTTCCCACCCATCCCGGCAGTCGAAGACGGTGGCTCGATCGAGCTCGACCCGCAGGCGCTCCACACCGCGATCTCGCAGGTGGTCTTCGCCGCGGCGACGGACGACTCGCGCCCGGTGCTGACCGGCATCGACGCGGTAATGGAGGGCGACCAGCTCACCTTCGCGTCGGCCGATGGCTTCCGGCTCTCGGTGCGACACCTCCAGCTCTCGAAGCCGGTCAAGGAGCGCGTAGAGGTGATCATCCCATCGCGCGCGCTTGGCGAGCTAAACCGTCTGCTGCCGGAAGAGACCGAGCCCGTGCTCATGACCCTCAACGCCACGCGCACCCAGGCCCTCTTCCGGCTCAAGAACATCGAGATGGTCGCGCAGCTGATCCAGGGCACGTTTCCCAATTACAGCCAACTCCTGCCCGACTCCCACCTCACACGCGCCGTGATCGATGTGAACGAGTTCCTGCGCGAGACGCGCATCGCCTCGATCTTCGCCCGCGATGGCAGCGGCATCGTGCGCCTGCAGTTCACTCCAGGCGAAGACGTGGCGCCCGGCAAGATGGTGATCTCCGCTCGCGCCGAGGAAATCGGCGACAACATGGGCGAAGTCGACGTTCAGCTTGAGGGCGAGGGCACGAAGATCGCGTTCAACGGCAAGTACCTGCAGGACTACCTCCAGGTGCTAGAGGGCGGCCGCGTCGCGCTCGAGATGCAGAACGAGACGCAGCAGGGCGTCTTCCGCCCCGTCGGCGACGACAACTACGTCCACGTCGTCATGCCGATGTTCGTCCAGTGGTAGCTCCCAGCGCCTAGCCCCCAGCCACTCGATTACAGCTTCGCCGTTCTCACGCCGATACTCCAGTGAACGGCGATGCGACGTTACTTCGCCCTGCTGCTGCTTGCGTCCTTCTGCGTCTCAGCGTCTGCCTGCCTCGGCGGCGGGGAGGCCAAAGAGACTACTGTACCGCTCCCCAAACTCACCCCGTTCGATGCAGCGCTCGAGCTACAGCTTGCCGGCATCGCCACCAAAGCCGCAGAGGTGCGCGGGTTGGAGCTGAACGAAGACATTCACCAGGGAACCCTCACCAAACAACAAATCGGCAAGTACTACCAGGACCTGGCCACCGACGCCCGGCTCCAGAAGGACACGAACTACGACGCGCTCGACACCACGTTCCGACTCCTCCACATGATCGAGCCGGACGATAGCATCTTGGACGTCGACACAGAAGACGTGGGCAACTCGATCCTGGGCTTCTACGCGCACGAAGGCGGAGACCTTGTGCTCGTCTCCGACCAGCCGGAGGCGCTCTCACTCAGCAACGAGGCAACGCTCGCCCACGAATACGTGCACAGCTTTCAGGACAAGGCCTACGACCTTTCCAAGCTGTTCGACCGGGCGCTGGAGGACGAGCGCGACAAAGCCAATACAGAGTACGGCGACACCCTTGGCGCGCTCGTCGAAGGCGATGCCACCGTAACCGAGCTGGAGTACGTGAAGCAGAAGGTCGGTGAAGCCGGCCTGCGCAAGTGGCTCGCCTCCAACCAAAAGGAAGCTCAACAGGTCTCAAAGGCGACCGAAGGTCCAGCCGCGCTCGGGCGCTACACCGCGTTTCCCTACGTCGAAGGCGCCGCGTTCGTTCGCTACCTCTACGACGATGGCGGTTGGGACAAGGTCAACGAAGCGTATGAGAACCCGCCCACCACGGAGGAGCAGATCCTCCATCCCGAGAAGTACGTTCGCACCGAGCGCGCGCAGGACATCTCGCTTCGCGACGTCTCGCATGACCTCGGCGAGGGCTGGCGCCAGGACATGGACAGCGTCTTCGGCGAGTTCGATGTCTACAACTGGCTACGATCAACCCTCGATAATGACTTCCAGGCGACCTCCGCCGCCGCCGGTTGGGGCGGCGGACGCCTCGCGGTCTACACAAACGAGCTGGAGCCGGACAGCGCCTTGCTCCATGTCGCCATCCTTTGGGACACTCGCCAGGAAGCGCGCGAGTTCTACATCACCTTTGGCGACGTGCTCAAGCTCATCGATCCAAAGCCCACGGCGCTCGACTATTCGTACCAGCTCGTCGGCTGGGACGCAGAGCACGAAGCCGGCGAGGCGTGGATCGACGGAACGACGTTCCAGATGGTCGTCGCGGTCAATAAGCAAGACCTTGGCATCGCCCTCGACGCGATCAACGCTCCAGCGGCAATTCCGCAGTCCGGCTACATCCTTGCGGAGAACACCGCCGGAAACCAAACCGCTGCGCCGCCGATCAGCCGCCTCGAGGACGTCTTGCTCCATTCGGGCGACCTACCACCCGGGTACGTCACGACCCAGTCCGGTGACTACAACACCACAAGCCCCTTCGGCGCACAGAACCTGCAGCAGCGCTCGGTGTTCTATAGCGACGTGCGCTCGCCTGGCCAGGGCGTGATCGCGAGCGCGACGCTCAGCCGCGCGGCCGTTGGCGGCGGCATCCTCTGGTCGGATCTCGCCCGCGTGCCACCGCGCCAGCTCTTCGACGGCCTGATTCGATCGATCGTCCTGGACGGAAAAGTCACATCGTTCTCGCGCATCAACGCCGGTAACGTCGGCGCCGGCGCGCTGGCCGCCCGCGCCGACTTCCAGCCCAAGCAGGGCGGCCCTCGCCAGCGGATCAAGATGATCGCCTTCGGTCGGGGCGCCACGCTCATCGTCGTGGCGACGATCGACGACGTCGGCTCGAACGAGCTCGACGTCCACCAGTACGCGCGCCTCATGGACGAACGCCTCAAGCGCTACGCGCCGTAGCGTTCTCGTTCCGCTCAACGTTCGAAGGCCAGGCTCCAGCCTGGCTTCGTCGTCTCAACCGAGCAAGCTTGCGGGCCTCACTATCCGTTCGGCATAGTGGTGGGGCCGATTCGCCATGAACGACCACGATCTCAAGGGCAAAGCCGCTATCACCGGGCTCGGCGTGACCGAACAGGGCCGCGTCTACGGCCACAGCGCCGGTTGGTTCGCCGCCGAGGCGATCCGCCTCGCCGTCGAGGACGCCGGGCTGCGCAAGGATGAGATCGATGGCCTGTTGGTGAACCAGGGCATGACGCCACTGCCCGGCATGGGCGGCCTCGATCTCCAGAACCACCTCGGCCTCACCAACTTGCGCCTGCTCTCCAGCATGAACGCCGGCGGCGCGACCGCGGCGATGATGGTGCAGTACGCCGCGCTCTCTATCGCGCACGGCATGGCGAACCACGTCGTCTGCGTCTTCGCCGACGCCCCCCTGCGCGAGGGCCGAGGCGGTGGCGCCGCCTACGGCGGCGGCGGCGGTGCGCCGCTCGCGCCGCAGGGCATGCGCGGACTCTACACCGCGTTCGGCATGTTCGGCGTCAACGCTCAGTACGCGCTCGCCGCGCGTCGCCACATGGGCATGTACGGCACGACGAACGACCACTTCGGCGCGATCGCCGTCGCCGAGCGCCAGTGGGCGACGATGAACCCGATCGCGCAGCAACGCGAACCGATCACGCTTGAGGACTACCACGCCTCGCGCTGGATCGCCGAGCCGCTCCATCTGCTCGACTGCTGCCTCGTCTCGAACGGCGGCGTCGCCGTCATCGTCTCAGCTGCGGATCTAGCGAAGGACATGCAGCAGCCACCGGCGTACGTCTGGGGCATGGGCCAGGGCCACCCGGGCGACCTCCGCCGCGCGGGCTGGGATGTCGAGACGCAGACCGGTGCGCCCATCGCCAAGCAGAAGGCGTTCGCGATGGCCGGCATTGGCGTCGGCGACATCGATGTCTGCCAGATCTACGACTGCTACACCTACACCGTCCTCGTCACGCTGGAGGATTACGGCTTCTGCCCGAAGGGCGAGGGCGGCCCCTTCGTCGCCGACGGCAAGCTGGGCCCCGGCGGCGCGCTGCCGACGAACACCGGCGGTGGCCAGCTCTCCGGCTACTACATGTGGGGCATGACGCCGCTCTCGGAGGGCGTGATCCAGACGCGCGGCCAGGGCGGCGAACGTCAGGCCCCCAAGCGCGACGTGGTGCTCGTCAGCGGCAACGGCGGCATTTTGGACCACCACACGACATTGATCCTCAGCCCTCACGCTGCGTGATGCCATCTCGAATAGTCAGAGAGGAAACGACATGACCACGAAACAAGGCGACATCGCACTACTGCAGGATCCCATCGCACAGGCACTGCTTCGCTCCACGATTCCGGCTCGTCTGGCCTATACCTGGCTGGACGGAACGCCTCGCGTCGTCCCGATCTGGTTCCACTGGGATGGCACGGAGATCGTCCTCGCATCACCGCCCAAGGCGCCCAAGCTCAGAGCGCTACGACGCAATCCGGCCGTGGCCCTGACGATCGACGACACGGAGTGGCCGCACAAGGTACTGCTGGTGCGCGGCACTGCAACAGTCGAAACGGTGAACGGAATAGCGGCGGAGTATGCCGCCTCCGCACGGCGGTACTTCGGAGAGGAACAGGGCGATGCCTGGGTGAAGCAGGTCGGCTCGATGGTATCAGAGATGGGTCGCATTGCTATCCGCCCCGAATGGGTGGGCATCCTCGACTTCGTCGAACGCTTTCCGAGCGCGCTTTCAGCCTAGCGGGGCTCGAAGGAGCCAAAAACGCATGGCCGAACCCGGTGACAACCAGCAGGCGCGCCGCCTGACGATCTTCCTCGACGACGGCGGCGTGATGAACGACAACGACGTCCGTGGCCCGCAGTGGCAGCGGCTCGTCGCGGAGTACCTCGTGCCGTGCCTCGGCGGCGAGCACGACCGCTGGGCGGAAGCCAACAGCATCGTCGCGCAGCGGCTCTGGGACGAGTTCGCAGCGCGTCCGCCCGATGACAGCTATGCGGCGTACTGGGCCGACTACCCCGCGCGCTGGCTCAAGGAGATGTGCGAGATGGTGGGCATCGAGGCGCCGGACGAAGGCGCATGCATCGCGCTGTCCAACGAAACGTCCGCGTACGTCATCCCGCGCGTCAGATCGACCTATCCCGGTGTTGTCGACGCCATCCGCGCGCTGAACCACAGCGGTCACACACTGCGCACCGCTTCCGGCGAACCGTCCGACCACCTGGACGGCTACCTGACGGGCATGGGCGTGCGTGACTGCTTCGCCGGAGCGCTCTACGGCCCCGATATCGTGGACACGCCCAAGAATCATCCGGCGTACTACAGCCGGATCTTCGCGCACGCGGCCGTCGTACCGGCGAATGCCGTCGTCGTAGATAACGACCTCGAGATGCTGGCGAACGCAGCCGGCGAGGGCGCTACGACCGTCCTCATATCAGCTGACGGCGCGTCGGCCGGTGGCCACCTGGCGATCGCGAGCCTGGCCGCCCTGCCCGCTCTGCTACAATCATGGATCCCAGCACGCCAGCGCGCCTGAAAGGACCCGTCGATGGATGCACGCCAGATGTACCTCCTCCAACACGCGCGGACGTACTCCGCCACGATGCAGGAGGGCGGCCCGCACGAGCTCGACCTGCACCTACGCGCGCAGCCAGCCGAACGCCATCTGGGCGACCGGCTGGAGGACGCCGCGCTCTTCGGCCTGAACGATGAGCAAGCGCTGATCCGTCCTAAAGAAGGTCAGAACTCGATCGCCTGGCTGCTTTGGCACATGGCGCGCAGCGAAGACGTCACGATCAACGCCCTTGTCGCCGGACAACCACAGGTGGTCGACGACGGATGGGCCTCGCGTCTCAACCTCTCGACGCGCGATGTCGGCGCCGGCATGGCTGACGACGAAGTCACGGACTTCTGCGCGCGCATCAACCTCGCTGAACTGCGCGCCTACCGCGTCGTCGTCGGCCAGCGCACGCGCGAGGTGGCGCTGTCGCTGTCGCCCGACGCGTGGGATCGCCCAGTGGACCCCGCACACCTCGAGCGCGCCTTCGCCGACGGCGTCCTGCGCGATAACGCCGCCTGGGTGAAGGAGTTCTGGAACAACCGGACCAACGCCTGGTTCTTCGCCATGATTAGCGGGCACAACTATATGCACATCGGCGAGGCCTTCTGCGTGCGCAGTCAGGCCGGCCTCGCGCTGGGCGTCTGAGCAGCGGAAGGAGGAAGCCGTGTCCGTCGCAACGATTCCAGACCTGGTCGAAGTCGCGAAGTCGTTCATCCCTCAGATCGAGGCGTGCCGCGATCAGAGCGAGCGCGATCGATCGCTGCCTGCACCGCTCGTCCAGGCGATGGCGAAGTCCGGGCTCTTCCGCATCTGGATCCCGAAGGCGCTCGGCGGCTACGAAGCAGATATCGAGACGAATATCCGCCTCATCGAGGAGGTTGCCCGCGTCGACGGCGCGGCGGGCTGGAACGTCATGATCGCGGGCACCGGCGGCATGTTCGCTGCCTACCTGCCCGAATCGGCGGGGCGCGAGATCTACGGCGACCCACTCGTCGTCACCGCCGGCGCGATCGCGCCCAAGGGCCGCTCGGTACCCGCCGACGGTGGCTACCGCGTCACCGGCCAGTGGCCGCTCGCGAGCGGCTGCCTCCACTCGACTTGGTTGGGCGGCGGTAGCTTCGTTTTCGAGGGCGAAGCGCCGCGGACGAACGAGATGGGAATCCCCGACCTCAAGATATTGTTCCTACCCAGAGACGAGTGCGAGATCCTCGACACGTGGTACTCGGCCGGACTGCGCGGCACCGGCAGCCACGACTTCACTGCGAAGGACGCTTTTGTGCCGGAGGAGCACAGTTTCTCCCCGATGACCGCCAAGTCGTACTACGATTCGACGCTCTACCGCGCCGGCATCTTGAGCGTGTTCCCCTATTCCGTTGCGGCGGTCGCGCTCGGTATCGCACGCGGCGCCCTGGACGCATTTGAGGAGCTCGCCGGCAGCAAAGTGGCGACGTTCAGCTTCTCACCGCTGGGCGAGAGAGCGACGGTGCAGGACCAGGTCGCACGCGCCGAAGCGCTCTTCCGCTCCGCGCGCGCCTTCTTGTATGAAGCGGCCGACTCGATTTGGCAGTCGATGGTCGCCGGTGAGCCGCTCTCCGACGAGCAGGAAGCCGTCACGCACCTCGCCTGCACGCACGCGGGTGCCGCCTGCGCGCAGGCCGTCGACATCGTCTACACGCTCGCCGGAGCGACATCCGTCTATGCGACGAGCAAGCTCGAACGTTGCTTCCGCGATGTCCACGTCGTCACGCAACACATCGGCGTCTCCTTCCAGTGGTACGAACGGACGGGCAAGTACTTCCTGGGCAAGGGCTTTTCCACATTCGGCTAATGGCAGAGCGCGAGTACAAGCTGCCCATTCCCGTCGCCGACGACGAGTCGCGGCCGTTCTTCGCAGGCGCGAAGGAGGGCAAGCTGATGCTCCTCCGCTGCACGCAGTGCGGCACGTATCGCCTGCCGGGCCGCGACCGCTGCTCCGACTGCTGGTCGACCGAGACGGAATGGGCGCAGGTGTCCGGCAGAGGGAAGCTCTATACCTTCGGGGTCATGCACCAGCAGTACCACCCCTCGTTCGCGGATGTGATCCCCTACAACTACGCCATCGTCGAGCTTGAGCAGGGCCCGCGCCTCATCACCAACATCGTCGACTGTACAAATGAGGATCTCCGCACCGACATGCCCGTCGAAGCCGTCTTCGACCCCGTGAGCGACGAAACAACGCTCGTCCGCTTCCGACCAGTAGCATGACCTTCTCCATCATCGCGCGAGACCCTGAGCGCGGCCTGGTCGGCGTCGCCGTCTCCACCGCCATTCCCTGCGTCGGGGCGATGGTGCCCCACGTGCGGGCGGGCGTCGGCGCGATCGCCACGCAGTCGTTCACCAACGTCCGGCTCGGCGTCGAGGGCCTGCGACTGCTCGAAACGGGGCAGAGCCCTGAAGCCGCGCTGACAAAGCTCCTCGCCGAGGACGAGCAGGCGCCGCTGCGTCAGGTCGCCGGCATCGATAATCAAGGCAGGATCTTCGCCTACTCCGGCGACCAGTGCGTCGACTGGTACGGCTCGCGCACGGGCGAGAACTACTCCGTGCAGGGCAACATGCTTGTCGGCAAAGAGACGATTGACACGATGGCCGAGGCGTTCGAGGCCAGCAGCGGCCATCTGGCGCTGCGCCTGCTCATCGCGCTGGAAGCCGGCCAGGCGGCCGGCGGCGACAAGCGTGGCCGCGAGTCTGCGGAGCTCCTGGTGCCCGCGCCCGCCGGAGCCGACCGGTGGTCCGGCGTCGACATCCGCGTCGACCAGCACGACAACCCGGTTGCCGAGCTGCGCCGCATTTTCGATATGCTGCGTGAGCGCCGCCGCGAGGCACTCGCGGAGGCGGAACGACTACGCAAGGAACAGGCGCCGACAGCGCCGTAGCAAGGAGGCATCATGACCAGCACCAAGTTCTCCATCAAGATCGACCCCTGGTGGCAGCCCGTCATGTGGCCCGGCGGAGCGCTCCCCGGTAGCTCCTACGTGGAGCTGGACGACGAGTCACTCAAGATCCGACTCGGCTTCCTCTTCGATCACACGATCCCGCGCGGGCAGATCGAGAGCGCGTCGGCGTACAACTGGCCGTGGTGGATGGGCGTCGGCTGGCGCACCAACCTTCGCGATCAGTTCGGGCTGATCGGCTCCTATCAGGGCGTGGTGGAGATCAAGCTGCGCTCACCGATGCGCGTGTGGCGCGTGCTGAGCTGCACGCGCATCGCCATCTCGCTGGACGACCCGGAGCAGTTCCTCGCGACGCTGGGCGCCTAGCCGCTAGACCATCTTCGTCAGCGCCTCGCGCACCGCGAGCGCCGAGTCGACGACCTCCGATGGGCTGGACTGCACGCCGAGCAGGTTCACGTGCGTGCAGCCCGCCTCGATGTACGGGCCCAGGAACTCCGCGATGTCCTCCGGCCGGCCGTACGGTGAGTAGCGCTCGAAGCGGTCATACGGAATCTTGTAGAAGCCCTGCATCCGGCGCGACAGGCGCTCCTTCGCGCGCTCGCGGTCGTCGTCCACAGCGTGCCAGACCTGGAGGCCCATCGTGATCTTCGCCGGGTCGCGCCCCTCCGCAGCCGCCCACTCGTCGATCTTCTCGCGCGCCTCCTGCATCCGCCGCGCCGACACCCAGATCGACACCCACGCATCGCCGAAGCGCGCCGCCCGGCGCAGCGCCGCGTCCGACCGCCCGCCCACGTGCACCGTCACGCCCTCGTCGCGAAACGGCTTCGGCTGCATGCGCACCTTGTCGAGCTTGAAGTATTTGCCGTCGAACGTCGTCTCCTCCTGCGTCCACAACGAGCGCAGGATTGCGAGCGATTCGTCCGTGCGCCGCGCGCGCGTCTTCGGGTCGACGCCGCAGGCCCACCACTCGTTCTCGTCTTCCCCGCCGATGCCCACGCCCAGGATCAGCCGCCCCTCCGCGAGCTGGTCGATCATGGCGCACTGGAGCGCGACCGGCGTGGGGTGACGCAGCGCGAGCAGGTAGACGCTGGTCATCAGCTGCATGCGCTCCGTGACTGCGGCGACGGCCGCGAGGTTGATCAGCCCATCGTTGCCAGAGCCGTAGAACGTCACGTGGTCGCCCGCAAACAGCCCGTCGATGCCGGCCGCCTCCGCCTTGCGCGCAGCGTCCAGCACCTGCTCGGCGCTCACGCCCGCTCGATAGTTCCACGCGCCGGTCGGGACGAAAATGGCAGGAAGTTGCATATCGGCTCCTTAGGGTGTGTGCGAACGTATCGGGAGGATTATAGCGGCAGCGGGTGGAGGGCGGCCGCTCGCCAGCGTACTGTCGTCAGTCCGTAGACCCGTGTGTGAGGCGATCGAGCTCTCGGGGGTACCGCTCGAGGAACCACGGAGCCAGCAGAGGAAAGTACTCCCGCTGCAGGTCCTCCGGCAGGGTGAAGAAGCTGTGCCCCGTCTCGCCCCGACAGCGCGCCGCGCCGCAGTGGCACGGCCAGCTGTCTCCTCCCGAGTTGTTGATGAGGTAATCGAGTGTGAGCTCGGAGCCGGCTACGATATCCCGCAGCGCTACGATATCGATGCCGCCCGATCCGAACCGCAGATAGACGTTGGGGTCGCAGCAGTGGTTGAAGTAGCGGTCTGGTTCGCCGACAAGGTAGCGTCGGCCGTTGATGCTGGGACAATGTTCCGGACGTTCGCCCCTATCGGGCCGCATAGGAGCCTCGGGCGTGATCTCGCGCTCCAGCTCGAACGCGCGCACCACCTGACCCGCGCGAAGGTCCTCGAGCGTGAAGACACCCAAGCCACCAATTGCTGAAGCTCGGACAGCTACCTCTGCCATGGAAGACCCCGTCAGGAGGCCTTTGGCCCGATCACGCCCTCGCGGCGCAGGGCGCTGATCTCCTCCCACGAGTAGCCGGCCTCCAGCAGCACCTCCTCCGTGTGCTGGCCCAGCTCCGGCGCCATGCCCTGGATGCGCGTCGGCGTCTCGCTGAGCTGGATCGTCGTGCCCACCATGCGCACCGGCGGCCCGTCCGCGCGCTCCACCTCTTCGATGTAGCCGTTCGCCGCCACCTGCGGGTCGCGCGACACCTCCTCGTAATCCTGGATGCGCGCCGCGTAGACGCCACGCTCGTTCAGCAGGCGCACCCACTCGTCCGCCGGACGCTGCGCGAACGCGGCGTCCATCTCCACCATCAGCGCGTCCGCGTTCGTGCGCACTCGGCCGCCGTACGACGCAAAGCGCTCGTCCTCGGCGAGCTCCGGCCGGCCGATCGTCTCGCACAGGTCTTCCCACCCTCGGTTGAGTAGCATGCCGATCGCGAACCAGCGGTCGTCGCTCCCGCGATAAGCGTTCCAGAACGGCGTGTGCCCCGCGCGTCGAAAGCGCCACGGCACGTCGCCCGAAAGCATGTGGCTCGTGATGTTGAACGACTGCAACGCCATCACGCTCCCCAGCAGCGACGTATCGACCGACTGGCCACGGCCCGTCTTCTCGCGGTGCACCAGCGCGGCGAGAATGCCCACGACGGACATCATGCCGCCCACCTGATCGGCCACAGGCGCGCCGACGTTCTTGGGCGGGCCGTCCGGCTCGCCGGTGACGGACATCAGCCCGCCCCGCGCCTGACCCAGGATGTCGAACGAGCCGGCGCCCGCGTCCGGGCCATCCTTGCCATAGCCGGAGGCGCGCGCCCAGATGATGCGCGGGTTCACCTCAGCGAGGTCCTCATAGCCCACGCCCAGGCGCTCGGCCACGCCCGGCCGGAAGTTCGAGAGGAAGACATCGGCTCGACGCGAAAGGCGTAGGAGCACCTCGCGGCCCTTCGGGTGCTTGAGGTCGAGCGCGAGTGAGCGCTTTCCCCGGTTCAGTGCCTGGAAGTAGCCGCTCAACCCGCCCGCCTTCTCGATGCGCAGGAGGCCACGGCCAGGGTCGCCGGTCGTCGGCTCCTCGATTTTGACCACGTCGGCGCCCAGGTCCGCCAGCATCGCGGACGCCGACGTCCCCTGCTGCCAGACCGTCCAATCGAGTACGCGTAGGCCATCGAGCGCGCCGGGCATGGTTGGGCCTCCCAAGTGTGTCTCTTATAGCAGAAACACCCCAGCTTCGGAAACGTTATAGACGGTGAATAGGCCCCGAGTATCGATAGCTCGGAGACCGTAGCTGGAGGCAGTACAACATGCGAGACTCGAGAACGGATCTTGAACCCCAGGCCAACGACCCGCTCATCGGCGATCTCGTCGACGCGATGGACGCGGCTGCGGATGGTAGAGAGCACTACGCCGTCATCGTCTGCTTCCCACAAAAGATGTTCGGCGAGGATGTCGCAGACGTCCTCCACGCCGCCGAACCGGCGCTCCGTGGCGTCCTGCGATCGGATGACCTCACCGGTCGCATCTCCGACGACCTTCTCGTCGTCGGCGTGCGCGGCACGACCCCCGACAACGTCCGCTCGCTCTCCTACCGCCTCAAGGGTGACCTGCGTTTGCGCACGGCCCACGTCCGGCAGACCGTGTGGGAGACTGGCTTCGCCTCCATGCCGGAGGACGGTGGCACTGCGGAGGAGCTGCTCGCAACCGCCGTTTTGGCTGGCAGGAACGCCCGCTTCTCCCGCTAGCCACGGCCGAAACACCCGTCCGAGCAGCACGTCATCCTGAGCTTGTCGAAGGGCGTTTGACCCATCCGCGCGATCTCCTTGACAACCCAAGGTGGAGGAGAGGTACACTAAGCCGCCAAGCAGGCGGATGCCCCCGAGATGAGGGGCGACAGCGAAGGCGGGGACGCTGGTGAACACCACGGACGGTGTGCGGAAGGGGGCGCGAAAATCCAGGCTCCCAGTCACAGCGCTTGTTATTCTCGCAGGTATCGCATTGTTTACTACCGGATTTAGGTGTACATTCGCCAGAGAAGGCTTTTCGGCTACCAAAACCTGGGTTCTAGCAACCTGCCGCGATACCACAGATAAGTCTACCTGCCGCATATTCCCAATTACTTGGACGGCTTCCTTTCATCAAGGGGAGCACGGCCATTGGCAGAACAGCAACCTGTCCGATCTAAACTACCACGTACACAATGATGAGCGTGCGGTCATCTTTCTTAACATTCGTGACCTGAATCCTCCATTTGGAGTAGACGTTGCAGCTCTGAAGACCCGTGTGGACAAACGAAATAGCAATGGCAGCTTCACGCAGGTGGCGGAATGGCCGGGCGGAGTTCATATCTGCGCTCATCCGGATTATCGCGTTCACTGCGCCAGTTGGGATGGAACGCTCGCGTTGGGCAGATACGGAGGGCAAGGGGAATTAAGCGCAGGTATCTTCGCATACACGACTGGGCAAGGACCGGTAATTGATCCAGATATCTTCTTAAGTGACCCGATCAATACCGGAGCAGGTATCAATCACGCCAACTGGACCATTCCTTAGCCGGAGAACGGCACCATGCGCGTTGCTACGTCCATCCTCCTCGCCCTGATTATCATCGCTGCAGCATTCCTCACTTGGCAATTGGTCGTGGGTGAGGAACAGGTTCAACTCAAGAGGCCATTCCCTGTAACGCCAACCTACCCGGACGTGGTTGCACTTGTGAATGGCCAGCCCATCTCGGGTTCAACGTTGGACATCCTAATTCAAAGTGGTGGCCAAACTCCCCAAGCCGCGCTAGACACACTCATAAATGAGGAGTTACTTTACCAGGCAGGCGAGCGTTTGGGACTGCTGGCAACTGAGGAAGAGATCACAGCTTCCCTTGAGGCTGAGGAGGATGCGCGCCAGTACATGACAGATGCTCAAGAGAAGTTCGTCGAATGGTTTTACGGAACGCAGGGCATATCTACTACCGACTTGGCGAGCAATCCCCGGTTGCGAGAAGTGACAGTCGTAGCAGTTACGATAGCTAATGTCCGAGAATTCGTTGCCAAGAGCCTCGCGGCCTCCAAACTTACAGGTGTTCCTGTCCAGGACATTGAAACCCCGGGGCAGGTAGAGGAATTGATGCGGGGAATATCTGATTCTAATGCATTGGTGGAAGAAGGCGAATTGGAGGCCGCGGTTCAGGAATTCCTTCTAAAGGAAAAGGCAAAAGCAGATGTCGAAATTTTGATCGACCCCTGAGTCACCTTCTCATGAGCAGGTTCCGCTTCCTCATTATCACGTTTGCAACTTTGGCATGGATATTACTCTGGGTACCAGTATCCGCAACTTCATACATAGTTCCACCAATGTCGGCTGTCACGGTTATGCTGCCGGAGACCGCGCTCACCAACGGCTCGGACCTAGCCTGCCTAAGCAGGGCCGAAGCAGCGGGCGCACAAGTCCTGATGAGGCTAATCTGTTACGATACTGAGGAACCAGGGTCATCGTCGGCACCTCCGCCGTATGAACCGGGTGCCCCACTAGTACTCGTCGGTAACCAGCAATCCGGTGTCCTCACTGCGCAGGTTCTGCCTTGCGTTGAAGTCGTGCCTGGCTATCTGGCGGCCCAGGCGGAAATCACAGTAGCGCTGAACAAGAGCGGCGGAGAGGCCTCTGGGTCTGTCCTCGTTGTCGAAGACCTCGCACCTCCCCTCGACTGCGTCGGTGCTACCGCGACTGTCGGCTCCGTCACCTTCACGCCCCTCGCCCAGAGCCACGACGAAGACCAGGACGGCTGCGCGGACTGGGAAGAACTGGGCAGCGCACAGGGTCCGGGTGGCCTGCGCGACCCGTTCAACTTCTGGGACTTCTTTGATACGCCGGACACCAACAACGTGCGCGACAAGGCCATCAGCGCGGGAGACATGACGCGCGTGATCGCCCGTTACGGCACGACCGGCGATCCAAACATCAACCCGCTCTCTCAGCCTCCCCCCACCGGCTATCACCCGGCATTCGACCGCGGCGACTCCCTGGGGCCTGGCAACTGGAATCGAGACGCTGCCAACGGTTCCATCACCGTCGCCGATGTCAGTGCTGTGGTGAACCAGTTCGGCCATACGTGCTTCGCCGCCCCCTAGGCGCCTGACACGAGCTTCGTTTGACCCCATCCGCCTGATGTCCTGATATCCGTTTGCCCAGATACGCCCCATCGCCTAA
>JBAROU010000050.1:0-16601 GCA_049642385.1 Dehalococcoidia bacterium
CCCCGAACGTTTCGACCACGATGATTTAGCTCACTGGCAGTTCTTTGATTTGACTGAGTGGAAGTTCTATGTAGTGCCCCGGCGATGGCTAGAGGAAAGACTGGGCGAAAAGAAGAAAACATCCTTATCTCCATCGACTCTTGAGGCCGAGGAGTTCGGTCCCTTGTCGTGGGAGGAGCTAGAGACCGCCGTACACCAGTTCGCGCAAGGATTACATCGTGGCTGATCGCCTGAAGGGACGCACTGCGATTGTTACAGGCGCTGGCCGCGGCATCGGCCGCGCCGTCTCACTCCTGCTCGCCAGCGAAGGCGCAAACGTCGTCGTGAACGACTTCGGCGTCGCCGTCGACGGCACGCAGCCGAGCGAAGGCCCGGCGGCCGACGTAGCGAGCGAGATCAAGGCCGCGGGCGGTAGCGCCGTCCCGAACTTCGACACCGTCGCGACCGTGGAAGGCGGCGAGGGCCTCATCAAGACCGCGCTCGACACCTTCGGCCGGCTCGACATCTTGATCAACGTGGCGGGCATTCTACGCGACCGGATGATCTTCAACATGACCGAGGAGGAGTGGGACGCGGTGATGGCGGTACACCTAAAAGGCCACAACTGCACGACGAAACCAGCGTCGGTGCTCTTCCGACAGCAGCGCTATGGCCGGATCATCAACTTCTCGTCCGGCTCTGGCCTGACAGGCATCCCCGGCCAGGCGAACTACGGCGCCGCCAAGGCCGGTATCGCCGGCTTCACCCGCGTCGTTGCGCGTGACTTAGGACGCTACGGCGTCACCTGCAACGCCATCTCGCCGGGCGCTGCCACGCGCATGACGGCGACGGTACCGGACAGCGCGCGGCAACTGGCCGCCCGTGCAGGCATCCAACGGGGTGGGCAGCCCACTCGACCTTCCCTGCCCCCGATGCGCGAGCCTGAGTACGTGGCGCCGATGGTGGTCTTCCTGTGCACGGACGAGGCGTGGAACATCAACGGCAAGATCTTCTCTGTGGCCGGCGGCAGCATCGGGCTGCTTCAGGAAGAGGTACCGATGCGCGCCATGATCAAAGACGGCCCGTGGACGATCGACGAGCTGCGCGAGCTGGTCCCATCGCGCCTCATGTATGGCCTCCAAAATCCCGCGCCGCCGCCCCGCGATCTCGATATCCCGGGCCGGCCCGCGCCCCAAGTGTAGCGCCCTTCACACTCCACCCTTGTGCGGACACCGCTCCGAGAGCTATTACGATGCGGGTGCGGTGAACATCACCACACGAATCGTAGAGCCAGGAGGTGCCTAATGGTCGCAACACAATTGAGCGAAACGGCGGTGGAAGCGTTCGAGCAAGGCTTGCGAGGCGAGCTCGTTCGGCCCGGTGGGCCGGGATACGACGAGGTGCGCCAGATCTGGAACGCTATGATCGACAAGCGTCCCGCGCTGATCGCGCGCTGCGCCGGTGTTGCAGACGTGATCCAGGCCGTCGCGTTCGCGCGGCAACACGACTTGTCGATTGCGATACGGGGCGGCGGCCACAACATTGCCGGCAACGCCGTCTGTGACGATGGCCTGATGATCGACCTCTCGATGATGCGGTCAGTCCACATCAGTCCGGAGTCGCGGCGGGCCTGGGTGGAGCCCGGCGCGACGCTCGGCGATTTCGACCACGAAGCGCAGGCCTTCGGGCTCGCGACGCCGCTCGGCATCAACTCAACAACGGGTGTCGCCGGCCTCACGCTCGGCGGCGGCTTCGGCTGGTTGAGCCGGAAGTACGGCATGACGGTGGACAACCTGCTCTCCGCCAACGTGGTCACCGCCGATGGCAAGCTTGTCCACGCGTGCGCGGAGGAGAACGCAGACCTCTTCTGGGCGATCCGCGGCGGCAGTGGGAACTTCGGCATCGTGACCACGTTCGAGTTTCAGCTTCATCCGGTGGGGCCCGAGATCCTCAGCGGGCTCGTCGTCTTCCCGTTCGACCAGGCGAAGCAGGTGCTGAAGAAGTACAGCGAGTTCGTACGCCAGATGCCCGACGACCTGAGCGTCTGGATGGTCACCCGGAAGGCGCCTCCCCTACCCTTCCTGCCCCCCGACGTGGTTGGCACCAACGTCGTCGTGTTCGCCGTGTTCTACACAGGCGGCATGGCCGAAGGCCAGAAGCTCGTGGATCAGGTCCGAGCGTTTGGAACGCCTATCGCCGAACACGTCGGTCCAACACCGTACGCGGCCTGGCAGCAGGCCTTCGACCCGCTGTTGACACCCGGCGCCCGGAACTACTGGAAGTCACACAACTTCTCGCAGCTGAGCGACGGTGCCATCGACACGATCGTCGAGTACGCGGGAACGCTACCGTCCGACCAGTGCGAGATCTTCCTCGGCCTGATTGGCGCGCAGACAACGCGCGTCGCGCCGGACGCCACCGCATACGCCCACCGCGACGCCATCTACGTGATGAATGTCCACGGACGTTGGGAGACGGCTCAGGAGGACGAGCGCGGCATCGCCTGGGCGCGCGAGTTCTTCCAGAAGTCCGCCCAGTACGCGACAGGCGGTGTCTACGTCAACTTCATGACGCAGGAGGAGACCGACCGCGTCGCGGCGGCCTATGGCCCGAACTTCGAGCGGCTGCAAACGATCAAGCAGAAGTACGACCCGGGCAACGTGTTCCGGATCAACCAGAACATCACGCCCGCATAGCGCCACGAGCTGAGAGATGAACGAAGGCCGGGCATGATGCCCGGCCTTCGTTTCTTTGCCTTCGATGCGAGGCGCCTAACGGAGGGCTTCGGACTGGCCCACAGCCTCCCGCCACTCGCGGCGGATTTCCATCAGCACGAAGCTGTTGCCGGCGCGCTGGCGGCTGCCGCACTCCACAAAACCCGCCTTCTCAAAGCAACGCTGGGCGCGCTGGTTCCACGCGAGCGTCTTCAGGTGCACGCGGCGCATCCCTAGCTGTCCCAGGACGTGGTCGACAAGCAGGCGGACAGCTTCGGTGCCGCTGCCATGCCCCCACGAACCTCGGTCGCCGATCGTGATGCCGAGCTCGGCCTCTTTGTTCAGCGTATCGACGTTGTAGTACATGACGTTACCGATGTGACGGCCTTGCATGTCTTCGATTGCGAAGCTGCGCCGGTGCGGGCTGGGGTAGAATATCTCCTCCCGATACAAGGCGATGTACTCCTGGTACGACATAGTGAGCGGCCGGGCGGCGTCGTAGCGCGTGAGCTCCGCCTGGGAGCGCCAGCGATAGTCGTTCGGTCCGTCGCCCAGCCGCTTCTCGCGCAGGAGAACGCGCTCGCCGCGCGCGATCTCGCCCTCAACAAGTGTCGTCATGATCGCTCCTGGCGCTGGATCAACCGCATCGCGCTGCGGACAACTTCGCGCTCGTTCGGGTACCGGAGCAGGCGGAGCGCCTCCTCCACGGGGAACCAACCCACGTCATCGTATTCGCCGTCGTGGTGTTCGAAGTGGCCGCCGGTTGGCTGCATCAGGTGGTGCTCGACGCGCTTGTCGTAGCGCGTGCCGTCATTGCCGGTGAACTGATAGCGAATGTCGCCTACCTTCTCCCGGATCGCGACCTGGAGGCCGGTCTCCTCCTCGACCTCGCGTAATGCCGTGTGTTCGAGCGATTCGCCCGGCTCCGGTGTGCCCTTGGGTAGCGCCCAGAAGTCATCGACGCGCCGCCCGCACAGCACGATCTCGACGCCGTGATCGCCTGCCCGGTAGACCACGCCGCCGGCCGAAACGGCCTTCCTCGTTTCCTTTGGCATCGATCCGTTGGTCACGATAAGCCTTTCAGTTGGGCGCCCAACGGATTATCGGCAAATTCGAGGCCAGCCAGCGCGACATCCACCGCTTCGCGCACGCGTTCGTCCGCACCCTCAACGATGTTCTGGAGCGCCTCACGCGCTTCCGCTCCGCCGATCTCGCCTACCGCTGCGATCGCTGCCTCCTGAGTCTCTGCGTCCTCGTCGTGGAGCAGCGGCACAAGATATGATGTCGCCGCGTCATCGCCAATCGAGCCGCAGGCAACGGCCGCTTCGAAACGCATCTCGGCGTCGTCGCTCTCCAGCTCGGTCACCAGCTTTGGGAGCCACGCAGCGTCACAGCTCCGGCCCATCGCGTGAACGGCGCTAAGGCGCAGCCGCCGGTCCGGACTGTCATACGCACGGTCGATGAGATCCTCTACCCAGGCCTCGCTGCGTGCGCCGATCGACTCCAGCGCGCGGCCGCGCACTTCGGCGAGCTCGTCCTCGTCCTCGAATGTGAGGCGGAGCGCTTCCTCGATGCGTTCGCTCTCAGTAGAACGCAGCACATCGAATTCCGCCTGCAAGATAAACCGACCCAGAGCGCTCGCTGCCTCGGCGCGCACGGCCGCATCAGAATCGCTGCGCAGCAGCTCGAGGAGCGCATCGATTAGGTCGCGACCTTCGTACTCCCAGAGGCCCGCGATCGCGGCGCGGCGGACCTCCGCGTCCTCATCGGCAAGAGCCAGGAGAAACGCCGCGTCGAAGTTCAGCTCAATGTTATCCTCGGCGATGTCGACGAGCTGCTGGACGAGGCTTCGGCGTCGATTCGCCTCCATATCGAGCCAGACATCTGCCAACAACGCTGCCTCGGCGGGTTCCATGTTCGAGAGGCTCGCGAGCTTCGACGCGACGAGCGCTCTCGCCGGGTCGACCAGTTCCTGCACGTATGTCTCGAAACTCACAACTGCGCTCGCAAGGTGTTCTACGAGAGTGTAGGAGCAAAGAAAAATCGATGTCAAATTGCAGAGGAGCCTAACCACCCGACACAGCGGGCGGTTCGTCGCGATGAGCGCCGCCCTGCCCTAGCTTCGGTTCGGTACCCGCGAGCAGCCGCTCGATGTTCTCCCGATGAAGGACGACCACCATGAGCGCCGCGATCACCGCGTACACGGCGTACGCCCACGAATGGACACCGAACGCCGCGAGTACCACGAACACCACCGCTAGGATAGGCGCCATACCGACCGACATCACCGACATGATGCGCGTCACCGCCACCAGGCCCAGCCCGACAGGTATCAGCGCGCCGGCCGCAATCGGGTTCATGGCTAGCGCAGCACCGAACGATGTGCCAACGCCACGGCCACCTTGGAACCCGGCGAACACAGGCCAGTCGTGACCGATAGCCGCAGCCAAACCGGCGGTCGCCTGCACGTAAGGTTCGTCGCTCAGCACACGGGCGACGACGACGGGCACGACGCCCTTCCCGATGTCGGCGACCAGTACGAGAACGCCCCAGCGCACGCCGATAGTACGCCAGACGTTCGTGAAGCCTGTTTTGCCGCTCCCAAATTTGCGGATGTCGATGCCGCGGGCGAGCCGGCCGACGATGAGCCCTGCCGGGATCGATCCGACCAGATAACCGATCGCGCCGCCGGTGAGAAACTCCCACCACACGGCCTAGCGCTCCTTCCGACTACGAAAGGCCAGCTTGAGAGCGACGCCATCGAAGCCGAACTGCTGCCGGATCACGTTCTCGAGGTGGCGGCGGTAGCTGAAGTGCACCAGAGAAGCGTCGTTCACGAAGAAGACGAATGTCGGAGGAGCGGCGCGCGCCTGGGTGACGTAAAACAGTTTCGGCTGCTGGTTGCGTACCATCGGCGGCGGCTGGTCCGCGTTCGCCCGGTGGATCAGGGCGTTGAGCGGCCCCGTCTCGATACGCCGGTGACGTTCGTCGCAGACGCGCAGCGCCTCGCGTAGCAGCGGATCGATTCCCGTGGCCTCCTGCGCGGAGACGATACCGAACGATACCCAGCGCGCGAAGTGGATCCGCCGGCGGACGTCACTCTCGAAC
The DNA here is from genome assembly GCA_049642385.1 of Dehalococcoidia bacterium. Taxonomy (GTDB): domain Bacteria; phylum Chloroflexota; class Dehalococcoidia; order DSTF01; family RBG-16-68-14; genus JBAROU01. The sequence continues at coordinate 5,802 of JBAROU010000050.1, forward strand.
TCCGCGCGGGACGCAGCGCCCATCAGGTCCCACTTGTTCGCGACGACGACAACCCCCGTCTTCGCCTGGAGCGCGTACCCAAGCACATGCAAGTCTTGCGCGATGAGCTTATCGACTGCGTCGAGGACGACGAGCGCGACGTCCGCACGCTCCAGCGCACGTCGGGCGCGCAGCGCAGCATGCTGCTCCAGACCACGGGTCATCTTGCCGCGTCGACGGAGCCCAGCCGTATCGACGAGTACCAGCGGGCGTCCCTCGAATTCGAACGCGGTGTCCACGGCGTCGCGTGTGGTTCCCGGCACGTCGGAGACGATCACGCGGTCTTCGCCCAACACGGCGTTGAGCAGCATCGACTTGCCGACGTTGGGCCGGCCGACAATCGCGAGCCGCGGCACCACGACCTCGGTCTCTTCGGGCGAGGGCGGCAGCGCCTCCAGCACCGTGTCGAGGACCTCCGCGACGCCGGTACCGTGATGGGCGCTGACCGGAATCGGCTCGCCCAGGCCGAGCTCGTAGAACTGGACTGCGGCCTCGCGTCTCGACTCGCTTTCCGCCTTGTTCGCGAGCAGGTGCACCGGCTTGCCTGCCCTCCGGAGCATGTCGGCGACGTCCAGATCGGTGGACGTGATGCCGTCCTTCGCATCGACGACAAAGAGGAGGATGGTCGCCTCGGCAAGCGCCAGCGCGATCTGCTGGCGTATCAGCTCCGGGTAGCCGCTGTCCACGTCGGGCTCGAGGCCACCCGTGTCGACGAGACGAAAGCTCTCGCCGCGCCAGGCGACATCGCCGTACACGCGGTCGCGCGTGGTGCCAGCGATCTCCTCGACCAGCGCCTTGCGCTCGCCGATCATGCGATTGAACAGCGCCGACTTGCCGACGTTGGGCCGCCCGACGATGGCGACGAGGGGTCGCGCCGCGGACTTCGCGGGAACGTCCACTGATCCCACCGAAGGTGTACTCACTGCTGGTTCGCCCCACCCTGGTTCGCTGGAGGCGCCGGCCCGATCGTCACGCGCACGGTGACGACCGGCGTATCCGTGCGCGCGTCTCCCGGGAGGCGCAGCGCTATCGGTCTTACGACGTCCGTTTGCGCGCCGTCGATATTCACCTCTTCCGTCTCGATCCCGGCCACCGCATCGATAGTTTGGAGCACGTCGGCGGGGCCAGTCACGTTGACGATAGGCGGGTCGACCTGGATGCCCGTTACCCTGAAGCCCACCGCCGGAGCGCCCTGCACGGTCGGTCGTACGAAGAACGGACTGGAGAACTCCACCTGCGATATTTGGACGCTCACCGTCGCGGCGTCTGGTTCAAGCGTGACACCCTCAATCGCCGTACCCTGCCGATCGCGTGCCTGAAACGGCACCTCCTGATCGAAGCTGGTCCGCGCGCCCGTGAGGTTGATCTCCCCCTCGACGACGATATTGTCCGTCACCAGTTGATCGGGGCCCGTTACCGTTACTTCGGTGACCTCCGAGTCAATGCTGTCCAGCGCGAAGCCGCGAGGCAGGGCGCCGAGCTGCTTGATCTCCACGGGCACCGATGTGGAGGTGAGCGACGCCAGCTTCACCGTTACCTGTGACGGCGTTACATCCGTCACCACAACATCGGACTCGAGCGGCTCTACGTAGACATCGACCGTGGCCTCGTCGCCATTCACGCCGGCCAGGTCGACCGTCGCGCGAAAGTCGGCGCCAGTGAGATCGTCGAACAGGCTCTCGGGTGCCCGCGCTCGGACGCTGACCGACTGCTGGAGTGCCGGGTAGACGGCCTGGTCCGGTGGCACATTGACAACCTCGACAGGCACAGCGCCGGGCACACTATCCGTCCTGTCCGGATCGTTGCGTTCGGAGACGAAGGCCCACAGGCTCACCGCGAGCAGCACCGACAGAAGGCCGAGGCCCCAGTTGTACCGTAAGGACAAGATCGCCTGGCGAATCACGACGTCGGCGATGGCCAGGGCTGTGCGAAGCCCCTGTCTCATGACGTTCGTGCTCCGTTGCGTTGATCGGCGCCGAGCAAGCGTGTCAGCAGGCCTCGCAAGCGCGCCTCGTCCAAGCGCGTGTACAGCCTGCCTGCGGCGGCAACCGAAATCGTGCCCGTCTCCTCCGACACCATGATCGAGACGGCGTCCGTGCCCTCGGTCACGCTCAGCCCGGCGCGATGGCGCAGTCCCATCTCACTCGGCAGGTCCGTCTCGGAGAGCGGCAGCGCGCAGCCCGCGGCGACAACACGATTATCGCGAAGGATTGCCGCGCCGTCGTGGAGGGGCGCGTTGGGAAAGAAGAGCCCTGTAAGCAGCTCGACAGACGTGGCGGCATCGATAGCCACGCCGCTTTCGATGTAGTTCTGGAGGCCGGTATCGCGTTCGAAGACGATCAGCGCGCCGTGATGCCGCCGCGCCAGGTGCACCGCCGCCGCGCTCACCGTATCGATGACGCGGTCTTCCGACGGACGGCCGAGCACCCCCAGGCCGGTGCGACCCACCCGCTCGAGCGCACGCCGGATCTCTGGATGGAAGATCACCGCCGCGGCAATGATCAGGCCGGTGACAGAGTTACGAATTACGAAGTTCAGCACCTTGAGATCGAGTACCTGCGCGAGAATCACGGCACCGACGAGGGTGATCGCGGCGCCTCGAAGCAACGCGATGGCGACGGTGCCGCGCAGCAGCAGAAACACCCAGTAGATGATGAAGGCGATGATCAGGATATCGAGCGCATCAAGCGGCTGGAAGCGCCCGAAGACATCTTGAATGTCGGTCCAGAAGCTCCCCATCGTCCGTCAGCTTCCCTCTCCGCCGAGGAGCAGAAACAGCACTGCGCGCTGCGCGTGGAGGCGGTTCTCCGCCTGGTCGAACACGACCGACTGCGGCCCTTCGATCACCTCTTCGACCGTCTCCTCGCCTCGATGCGCGGGCAGGTCGTGCATAAAGATCGCGTCGCGCTTGGCGAGAGACATCAGTTTCGGCGTCACTTGGTACGCGGCGAACGCGCTTAGCCGGCGCTCGTAGCTGTCCTCCTGGCCCATGCTGGTCCACACATCGGTATAAACGACGTCCGCGCCTTCGACCGCCTCCTCCGGTGAGTCGACGGTGCGAAAGCTCCCGTCCGAGTCGCCCGCCGACGCCTCGGCCTGGATGAGGACGTCCTCGGGCAGCCGGTACCCCGGCGGTGAGGCGATGGTCAGATGAGCGCCGCCCAGCGCGCCCGCCTGCGCCAGCGACGCCGCTACGTTGTTCCCATCGCCGATGAACGCGATGCGTACGCCGCGCACCCCGCCTTTATGCTCTTGGATCGTGAGCAGGTCAGCCAGCGCCTGGCAGGGGTGTTCGTCGTCTGAGAGAGCGTTGATCACCGGCACGGTTGCGTGCTCCGCCAGATCCGTCAGCGTCTGCTGGGCGTACGTGCGCGCGACGATGCCCTGCACGTAGCGGCTGAGCACGCGCGCGACGTCCGAGACGGGCTCCCGCTGGCCTAAACCGACCTCGCTCTGCGAGAGGTACACCGTGTGGCCGCCAAGCTGGCTCATCGCCACGTCGAAGCTGACGCGCGTGCGCAGCGACGGTTTCTCGAACAACAGCGCCAGCGTCTGCCCGGCAAGCGCCGACGTCGCGCCGTCGCGCTTGAGCAGCGCGGCCTGCGAGAGGATGTGCGTGAGGTCTTCGGCGGTCAGTTCGCCGATGGAAAGCAGGTCGCGCCCGCGCAAGTCGTTACTCCAACATCGGTATCGCTCCGAGTATACCACCGCCACTGAAGGCGGATAGCTTGGGCTATGTGGTCGCGCGGCGCGGCGCGGCTTGGCGCCGCGGCTGGAATCCAACGAACTCCATGTCCTCAAGCGACGCGAAGCGCTGGGCCATGACTTCTACGGCCTGCTCAGAGCTATCGATCATCACGAAGCGCCGCCCGAGTAGATACGCCGCCTCGCCTGTCGTGCCGCTGCCGGCGAAGGGGTCAAGGACAACATCGCCGGGACGGGAAGAGGCCTCGACGATGCGCCGCAGGATGCCAAGTGGCTTCTGGGTGGGGTAGCCGGTCTTCTCAGCGCCGTTCGTCGCGACGATCGTGTGCCACCAGACGTCCGTGGGCAGTTTGCCGCGAGCCGCCTTCTCCGGCCCGACGAGGCCCGGCGCCATGTACGGAATGCGCTCGATTTCGTCGTAGTTGAAGGCGTAGTCGTTCGGGTTCTTCACGTAGACCAGGATGGTGTCATGCTTGGGCGGCCAGCGGTTGCGCGGCCGGCCACCATAGTCGTAGGCCCAGATCACCTCGTTCAAGAAGCACTCGCGCCCGAAGATTTCGTCCAACAGCACTTTGGCGTAGTGCGCCTCGCGATAGTCGAGGTGCAGGTAGAACGTACCGTTGTTGGTCAGCACGCGATGGATCTCGCGCAGCCGAGGTTCCAGGAAGCCCAGGTAGTCGTCGTGCGCATCGTCGAACGCCGTCGTGGCCAGCTTCTCCGTCGCGTAACGCCTGCCGGCGAAGCCAACGCGGTCGCCGTTGGCGCTGCGCACCGTCCGAAGCGTGGTGCGGCGCTGCGATTTACCTGTGTTGAACGGTGGGTCTGCGTAGACCAGCGGAATCGAGCCGGAGGACATCTGGCACAGCACGTCGAGGTTGTCAGCCAGGTAAACGCGGTTCACCGCTCCCTCCTCATCGTTATGATAGCATCGAGGATCGCTTGTGCAATGACAGGTTGCGAGTCGAGATGCTAAGCTCCCCTCAGGCGTAGCACCGTCGGGCGACTCGTTCGAGCCAACTCGCGCGCGCTAATCTCCAAATGAACTTCGCGCAGATCAAGACGCAGATTAAGACGCTGTACAGCCGGCAGGAGTATCTCACGCCTGGCGCCGCGGAGGCTGTCCAGCGCCTGATAGACGTTGCTCAGCCCACGCCCGCGTCGCTTTTGCTCGATCTCGCCTGTGGCAAAGGTGAGGCCGCCTGCGAGATCGCTAACCGGACGGGCTGCCGAGTGGTCGGAGTTGATCTGTACTCGCTGTTCTCTCCAGAGTTCCGCGAGAAGGTTGCGAGCAAGGGTCTTGGTAGCAACGTGACGCTCGTTCGCGCTGACGGCAAGCGGCTGCCTGTCCTCGACGGCACGTTCGAGGCGGCGTACTGCATCGGCGGGCCATCGATCGTCGGGCTGGAGCGATGCCTCAATGAGCTCGCCCGCGCAGTCAAGCCGGGCGGTTTCGTCCTTGTCTCCGACATCGTTTGGCGGGCACGGCCAGGCACGCTGGGCCCAGAATGGCGGTGGTTCGCTTCGATGCGCCAGATAACGTCGGCGGAGTACTCGTCGCTGATCGCTTCCGCTGGCCTGCGCGTCGATGAGATGACGGTGTTCGGGCGCGAGGCCTGGGACATCTATCACCAGCCAATGGCGGAGGTGGCCCGGCTGGCCCGAGCAGGTGGAGGGCCAGAAGAACTGGCGCGCGCCGAACAGATCGAGGCTGACATCGAGATGGAAGCGCGCGCCGTTAATTCCTTCGTCGACTATGCGATGTTCGTCGCTCGGCGCGCCTAACCTTTCGCGCAGCATGTCCCGCCTATACCGTGTCGTGGGCGCAGATATACCCAACTGCTACCCTTAGAATCGGAGGGCGCTTCCACCGTGCGGAACACCACGATCCTCTTCGATATCGACCAGACGCTGCTCTACAGCGGCGGCGCGGGCAGCCGCGCGATGCGTCAGGCGTTCGCGCAGCTCTATGGCATCGAGGACGGCTTCAAGCGCGTCGAGTTCTCCGGCCGCACCGATTGGTCGATTCTGCGCAACGCGATGCAGCAGCACGGGCTGCTGGACGGCCACGACGAGGGCCACTTTCGCCAGGAAATGGCACGCTTTCAGGAGAGGTATTACGAACTGCTACCGGTCGCGCTGCGCCAGGCCGAAGGCGGTCACGCGATGCCTGGCGTTTCCGAATTGCTCGATGCGCTCTCCGAACACAGCGAGGCACGCCTCGGACTCGCGACGGGCAACTTCCGCCGGGCGGCGTCTCTCAAGCTAAGTCACTTCGCACTTGACCGACATCTCACCGAAGGCGGCTTCGGTGACGACGCCGAGGACCGCGGCGCGCTCGTCGGCAAGGCGATTGAGCGGGTGTCGGGAAGCGACGCGGGAACGGTGTGGGTCATCGGCGACACGCCACTCGACGTTCAGGCCGCCCAGGCAAACAACGCGCGCGCGCTCGGCGTAGCGACAGGGCCCTGCACGGTCGCCGAGCTGCTCGCGGTCGGCGCGAGCGCAGCGCTCGAGGACCTGTCCGACACCGCGGCGGTGCTAGAAACGCTGTTTGGCGGCTGATCTTTCCTTAGTGCCCGAAGGCCAGGCTTCAGCCTGGCCTTCGCTGTTATGCGATTCGTGTAACGTCGGCTAGGCGCCGCTGCCGCCGTGCGTCTCGGTGTAGTTCTTCTCGGAGAGACGGCCGCGACCGCGGAGGAGTTTGCTGTCGCGGATGTATGTGACGTCCATCTCCTCGCCTGGGCCGTGCTCGCGCTGGAGAAACCAAACATCAGCCCTGCGGTACACGCCCGCGCCGCCGATGGACACCAGCAGGTCGCCCTCTTGTACACCGGCCTCATCGGCGAAACCGTCCGGGGCGATGTTGACCACGCGCAGTCCGGCTGGAGACTCCCACATGCCGGCGCCGATGCTACTGCGGCCCGAAAAGTGACGTGACACGTTCACTCCGGTCTCGAGGTACGCGACCAAGTCGACCATGGAGTCGTCCCAGCCGAGGCCGGTCGACTGGGCGAACAGATCCCACTCCGGCCCCTCCCCGAAGCCGCTACGCGTGACCGTGATGCGCGTGCCGTTGCCCGTCTCCTCGAAGGTAACCGTCGTCTCCACCCAGCCCGGCATCCCGTCCCGCGTGGTGAAATGATTCGACCAACTGAGGAGCTCATGCTCCCGAACGTCGCCGACCTTCATCTCGGGCTTCGGGAACCCAGGCGCCGGATACTCGGCGTCTGGGTTTTCGATCGGGTCACGCCCTGGAGGCGACATCCACGCCTCGCGCCCCTCCCGCTCAACGAACGCCTGCCAGGCGCGTTCGACAGGCACCGCGACGACGAACGTTCGCTCGTACTTCCCGCCCATGAAGTCCTCCTCCTTTTCGTGAACCGTGACCTCGATATTGGCGACCATCTCCATCTCCCTTCACGCGCCTTCGCGCACTTCGTCGTCGGGATACGCCGCTAGAACGACCCGATAGGGCGCGCCTTCCTTCGCTCCATAGCGGTCCAGTAGCTCTGTGATCGATTGGACGTATTCTTGCAGAAACGCGGCCCGATCGGCTTCGCTCTCGAACTTAGCGTCCGCTGTGACCGAGGCGCTCGCGATCTGCTCACCGTCGAACGCGGCCCGGTCGAGGAGCGCGATGGCATCACGCTGGAGACGATCACCGAGCATGACAAGCGTTTCCAGCGAGTGCTGGTCGGCGAGCGCCTGCATGCGCCGGGGATCGGCCCAGGCGATCTTGGGCGAGACGACGTAGCTGCGGGCGACGGCCTGGTACAGCGTCTCGACGAAGTTGCCGACGCGGCGCTCGCCGGTCGGCTGGACGAGATGAACACGCTCCAGCTCTTTCAGGTGATAATTCACCTTCTGGCGGGGCTGACCAACAAGCCGGGCGACGGCAGCGGCCGATGCCGGCTCACGTAGGGCATCCAATATCTGTACTCGGAGTGGGTGGCCAAGGACCTGAAGGGCTTCCAGGTCATCGAGGATGCGGACTCCGGCTTGAGCTGGCTGGGCCTCCGTGCTCTTAGACATGATTTCTTGTCCAGAAGAATATCACTGTCTAATGAACGCTGTCAAGAGGGTTAGGCAGAAAATTTCGGAAAAAAAGTCGATTGACTAGAGGTTGCGCCTGGGTCAGGAGGAGCGGAACTCGTCGACCGCGGCCTGGAAGTCTTCAATCTCGTCCACGCCTTCTGTCGAGAAGCGCTGCAGGAGCTCCTCTCGACGTGCAAGCTCGCTATCGAGCGTACCGATCTCCAAGCCAAGCTTGGCGGCGAGGGCCGCACGGTCCGTTGCTTCGTCCAGCACGCGAAACGAGTCCTGGCGTGCATCCCAGGCGGCGATGCGATGCATCTCCAAGCCGTCACTGCCCGGGCCAGGCACCCCCACTTCGAGCACGCGGCGCACGGTATGCCCGTCGCGATGCGCGATCGCGAGCGGCACGACGAACGTCAGGTGCGCCAGGTGCGCTTTCGGGACGCCGACATCCAGCTCGAGCTGCTCGACAACCTCATCGACGGTGTCGGCGTGGACGGTAGTGCAGAGCGAGTAGCCTTCGGCCAGAAGCTCGAACGAGCGGAGCACGTACGGGCCCCACGAGTAGACCGGCAGATGATCGCTCATCTCGTTCACCATCAGGTACGTCGGGTGGTCGTCGCTGCGCGGCGGCAGGTCGAACGTCTCGCCCCAACCGCGTGTGAAGTAGGCGACCGTTTCGGGCCGGGCGAACGCCAGCAGCGCGGTAAGGACCGTCGTTTTGCCCGCGCCGGGCGGGTCGGCGGCAAAGATGAAGGACGCCCCTCGCTCGAGTCCGAGCCAGAACGCCGCAGCGAGCCGTTCTGGCATCGTGCCCGCTCGGATGATTTCAGGCACCGACATCGGTTGAGGCTGGTCCCAGCCGTGCCAGCCCCACCAGCTCTGTGGTTGGTTGACGGCGCGCATGGTGCGGGGCCATCATAGCCAATGCCGAGTCGTCCAGACAGGATACGAGCGGAGCAGGCAGATCGAGAGGAGGATGCGATGACGAAGATGCGCGCGGCGGTCGTCTCCGGGCCGCAGGCGTTCGAGCTACCGGAAACCGACGTGCCGGAGGTGCAGCCGGGCGGCGTATTGGTGCGCGTGCGTAACTGCGGCATTTGCGGCAGCGACCTGCACTTCTACCGCGGTGAGTTCCCGTCTGCGCCCGCTATGCGCCTGGGACACGAAATCTCCGGCGAAGTCGCTGCTGTCGGTCCGAATGTGGACGGCATCACCGTAGGCCAACGCGTCGCGATCGAGCCGGTCGTGGTGTGCCGCTCGTGCACGTTTTGCCTCACCGGACGCAACCAGCTCTGCCCACAGCGCAAGTTCCTGGGCACGATGCTCCCCGGCGCGTTCGCCGAATACATCCACGTCCCCGCGTACTGCGTGCATCAGCTCCCTGACAACATCGACTACGAAGTCGGCTCGCTCGTCGAACCGCTCGCCGTCGCCGTGCACGGCTTGCGCCAGGTGGGCCTTCGGTTCGGCGAACGCGTCGCGGTGCTCGGCTCAGGCACGATCGGCTTGATGGCGCAGGTTGCGGCGCGCACGATGGGCGCGTCGGACGTGTTTGCAACAGCACGCTATCCGCACCAGGCTGACGCCGCCCGCGCGCTCGGCACAGACGTCGTCGTCGAAGCGAACGCCAACGCGACGCAGGAACTTGCAGTGGGGTTCGCTGGCCGCCCGCCAGAGATCGTCGTCGAGACCGTCGGTGGTCACGCCGACACACTGAACGAGGCCGTCACGCTCGTGCAGGCAGGCGGGCGGGTCTCCATCCTGGGCGTCTTCTCGACGCCAGTGAGTTTGAACGTGACTCCGGCGGTGCTGAAAGAGGTCGTCCTCTTCGGGGGTATCACCTACGGCCAGCCAGACTCTCGCTCCGACTTCGAGATCGCGCTCGACATCGCGGCGCGCCGCGCCGACGACTTACGACGCCTGATCACCCACCGCGTGCCACTGGACGACATCGGCAATGGGTTCGCCATCGCCGCAGACAAGTCCCAGCGTTCGATCAAAGTTACGGTGGAGGTCTAAGGAGCGATTACTTCACATCCTTGATCCCGCTTCCACGCTTCCCCGATGGGCGAGTCCGACCTAGTTCAGCGCCGCGCCGGCGAATTTCTTATTCCTCTGCTCCTCCCAGCGCTCCGTCAACGCACGGATGCGTTCGCCGAGAAGCTCTGCCTCGCGTCGCAAGCGCTTCTGCACGGAAAGCGCTTCGAGCAGTTCCTGTTGCTCCGTTGCGCTCGCCTCGATCTGGTGGGCGATGTGGTCCGCCAGACGATCCGGATCGCTGGGCAGGTCCACCGCACGCGCCCACTGACCGCTGACCGCCATTGCGAGCCGGAACTGCTCGCCGAAGAGCGTCGCCACGCGCTCCGCATGCTCGCCGACGTCCGGTGAGTCGGCATCCTCGCTTTCGAGGAAGGTCACATCGCCCGTAAGATACGGCTCGCTGTCGTCGAGCTGTTCGATGCGGAAGCGCTGCTCACCGATCGTGATCAGGTTCATCCGCCCTTCATCCAGACGCTGGAGCCGCGCGATGCGGGCCGTCGTGCCAACCTTGTGCGGCTCGGCCGGACCGCCGACCTCTTCGCCAGAGCGGATCAGCAGCACACCGAACGGCGCTCGCTCGCCCACGCAGCGATTGATCATGAGCTTGTAGCGTTCCTCGAAGATGCGCAGCGGCAGCGGCATGCCCGGGAACAATACGGTCTTGAGCGGAAAGAGCGGGATACGCGCCATGACTCCGGTCACAGCATACCCGATCCGCAGCCCATGACGCCGTGCATGCTTGTCCTGGACGTCGCGCACTTGGTATAGTGGTGGCAACGGGTACCTTTAATCCGGTCCGGCGAGGCTGGGAAGGGAAGCAACGTTGGGCTGCGCCCGCGTATCCGCAAAACACACACGTGCCTCCTATCCCTACGAGGTGGATGGGGGGTTTCTTTATGCCTGAAGCTACAGTTATGTCCAGCGATGACGTCCGTCGCGCGATTGTGCGCGTCGCACACGAGATCGTGGAGCAGAACC
>JBAROU010000052.1:0-20905 GCA_049642385.1 Dehalococcoidia bacterium
GTGGAGAAGGGCGGCGAGCTGGAGATCGACGCGAACCGCGAGCTGCGCGGTTCGCCGGACAACGTCGCGCGCTTTCGAGAGGCAACGCAGCGCGTCGCCCCGCGGGACGAGGCGTCGTAGGCAACAGGTTAAAGCCCCTGTCTGCGGCAGGCAGGTGTTCCACAGGGTTAGGAAGTAAAGGAGACGCATCATGACCACGGAACAGATCGAGATGGCCGACCGCATTCGCTCATACATCCAGCACAACGCGACGAAGTCGCCTCAGGCGATGACGGAGCTCGTGCAGAGGGGCCACGATCAGCTCTTCGCGCTGACCGACGGGCTCTCCGAGCAGCAGGCGACGTTCAAGCCGAGCGCGGACGACTGGTCCGTGCTAGAAACGATGCGCCACGTCGTCGCGGGCAAACGGGGCGCCGCGCGCGTCTGCACGCGCCTCGCGGGCGGTGACGCGCCGAGTAACGTCGGCGGCGAGGGCCAGGTCTCCACGCAAGACGGCATTGTCGGCGAGGAGTTCACGACGCTCGCCGATGCGCGCGCGGCGGCGCAGGCCGCCCACGACGAGCTGGTGGAGTTCATCGGCGCGCTGTCACCAGGCACGAACGTCGAGGCGCGTTACCGGCACTTCGTCTTCGGCGACCTGAACTGCCGGGAATGGGCGGCCTTCCAGCGCGTTCACGATGGCGATCACGCGAACCAGATCGAGAAGATACAAGCGGTCGCCGGCTTCCCGAAAGCCTAACGCGCGGCGGTCTGGATTACGCGCAGCGATTTAGCGGCTCGTTAGTTGTTTCTTAACACTTGCGCCCTATGATGGGTTTGAAGGGAAAACCGATCGGGAATTGCTCCCCCTCCCGTGAGGTGAACCCGCCGCAGGAGCTAGGATGCCTACCCCGCACCCCGCCTGTCGGGGCAAGCATCCTGGCTCTTGTCGTATATTCATTTCACGCCCCTCTGTCGCTCAAGCCCGAGCCGCTCCACTCATCCACCAGCAGTCCATACAATAACGAGTCCCACCAGCGCCCCTTGAAGAAGTCAGCCTCGCGCAAGCGGCCTTCAAGGCGCAGTCCCAGGCGCTCGAGCACTCGCGCGGAGGCAACGTTGTCAGCGATGCACCAGGACGAGATGCGGTGCAGACCCCACTCGCGGAAGCCCATGTCGACGAGCGCGCGGGCGGCCTCCGTAGCGTAACCGTTGCCCCAGTACTCGGGCGCGAGCTCGTAGCCGATGTCCGCCTCCCAGTCGTTCTCGGTCTTGCGCCGGATGCCCGCGTCGCCGATGATCTGCCCGCTCTCCGGCAGCGTGATCGCCAACTGGAACCTGCGCCTGGGCTGCACCTTCTGCTCGCCGAGGAACCTCTGGAGCAATGCGCGCACGTCCGCTTCGGTGCGGTCCTCCGTCCACGCGTAGTAGCGGAAGTGGCGCGGATCGCGCTGCCAGGCGAGCATGGGCGGCCAGTCGCCTTCGACGAAGTCGCGTAGGATGAGCCGGTCCGTGGTGATGCGCATGGTGGCAATTCTACATGACGGCGGTTCTTTAGGAAGTGCACTTCTCTTGGGAGGCTAGACCCCGGCTTTGCACATAAACTCCCTCATGCGGGCTACTTTCTGTGCAGGCGGAGATTCTGCACAATAAGTCATTCGGCAAGTCATTCGGCGGCGTCAATTTCTTTATACGCATCCTGCTCAGCAAGGAGCTTATCGAGAACTTCCTCCTTGAGGCGATGCAAGCGAACGGTTATATCCCGAAATGCCCGATTCCGTTCGCTCGTCCACCCGGGCCGTGGCTGTATTCCTCCATCGGGGAACCCATCATTCAAGAATCCTGCGAGGAATTGGGGGCGGGTCTGTTCAAGAAGCTCTGCTACCTGAAGCCTATACACCGCGACATCCCGTTCATTGCCGCTTTTCCAATTGTCCTCAATCATCCATTTGATTGTGTCGCCATCGTGCCAAATCTCTCCGAACCCGTCGATTAACTGACCAATTTCGGCGGCACGCGCCGCTCTATCTCGCTTGACCTCGACTTCGCAGACGAGCTGGTAGGCGGCCCGAATCACCAGCAGCAGCAGGAGGATCGCGAGGATCGCAATCGTCCCCCATACTCCTGTTTTCAGCGCGCGTGTTACGAACACTGTCCCACCCAACAACGCTGTTGTGAGGGAGACACCAACGGCAGTCAGCAAGAGTTCGGGAATCCGTATCACGCTGTCGAACCCCGCAAGCGGATCGAATGTGAGCGTGATGATGCGGCGAATTCGGCGACGTACCATGCCGCCACGCAGCGTACCACGTAGACCGCTACGCCGTAAGCCTGTGCACCTTAATGATAACTGCTGCTACCGAAACACGCCGCTGCTGCCAAGGCATTTACAACTTCTCTAACCACTCCACCATTGCCTCCGCCGCCTCCGACCAGACGTCATCGCGGGTGCGGCCGCTGGACTTCGGGACCGAGAAGCCGTGGTCGGCGCCCTCCAGCAGGTGCAGCTTTGCGCCGCGCACCTTCTTCGCGGCCGCGCGCAGCTCCTCCGGCGTAGCGAAGGCGTCGCGCGTGCCGGAGCAGAAGAGCGTCGGCACGCGGATCGAGGGCAGGTGCGCGTCGCGCATACGCCCGGGATTGCCGGGCGGATGGAGCGGGTACGCGAACAACGCCAGCGCATCCACCGCCTCCCCCTGGGCAACGACGTGCGACGCGATGCGCCCGCCCATCGAGCGGCCGCCGACGACGAGCCGCCGACCATCCGCGCGTAGCGACTCGATTACGGCGCGCCAGGTCGCTTCGAGGACGCGAGGCGGGTCCGGGCGGCGCTTGCCGGCCGCCGCGTACGGGAACTGCACCCGCAGCGACGCGGTGCCCTCCTCCGCTAGCCGCCGGCACAGGTAACGGCCGAACGGGTCGTGTACGTTGGAGCCGGCGCCCGGCGCGTAGGCGACGAGCCAGTCGATCGGGACGCCATCTGGTTCGCTGCGAATACACGTGACGGCCGTCCCGTCGGACAGGGCGATGTGCACCTGCTGCTCGGCCATCGAGGGCAAGCCTAGCACACTGCTGCTGAGGCGGCGACCCACCGTGCTATACTCGCTCCACATCCCACGAGGAGAAGCACCGTGACTCACGAGATCCGCCCCATCGTCCCGGAAGAGTTCGAGGCGTTTGCCGCAGCCGCGGCGACCGCGTTCGGCAACCCAACCAGTGCCGAGCACCAGGAGCGCGAGCGGCATATCTACGAGTTCGACCGGAGCCTGGCCGTGTTCGACGGCGAGGAGATCGTCGGCACGACGGGCATCTACTCGTTCGACCTAACGGTGCCCGGCGGCGCGCTACCGGCGGCGGGCGTAACGTGGGTTTCGGTGAAACCAACGCACCGGCGTCGAGGCGTGCTGAGCAGTATGATGCAGCGACAGCTCTCCGACGTGCGCGAGCGCGGCGAGGTGATCGCGGCGCTCTGGGCGTCGGAGAGCATCATCTACGGTCGCTTCGGCTACGGGATCGCCGCGCATGGCGCTGAGCTGCGCATCGAGCGCGACCACACCGCGCTCGCCCCTGGCGAGACGCCGACGGGCCGCTGCCGCCTCGTCTCACGGGAGGAGGCGCTGAGCTCGTGGCCGACCGTGTACGACCGCGCGCTCCCGACGCAACCAGGGATGTACAGCCGCAGCCAGGCGTGGTGGGAGCACAAAACGCTGCGCAATGTGGAGCACGGCGAGCCACCAGGCGCACGCTTCTTCGTCCAGTACGAGGAGGACGGCCAGCCGCTCGGCTTCGCGCGCTACCGGGTGAAGGTCGACGGCCGCGACGGCATCCCCTACAGCACACTCTACGTGAGCGACCTGATCGCGACGACCGGCGCAGCCTATCGGGCCCTCTGGCAGTACCTCTTCGGCGTCGACCTGATCGGTGTGATTGAAGCGGGCCGGCGCCACGTCGATGAACCGCTCGTGTGGATGCTCACCGACCCCCGCCGCCTCCTCCGTCGCGTCCAGGACAGACTCTGGGTGCGAGTCATCGACGTCGCGGGCGCGCTGGAGGCGCGGCGCTACGCCGCGGAAGGGCGCGTGGTCTTCAACGTGAAGGACGCGTTCTGCTCCTGGAACGAGGGTCGATACGAGCTGGAGGGCGGGCCGGACGGCGCGCGCTGCAAGCGCTCCGACGCCACTGCTGAGGTCACGCTCGCGGCGGCTGATCTGGGTGCGGCGTACCTGGGCGGCACCAGCCTGCGCACCCTCGCGCGGGCTGGTCGCGTGGGGGGCGACGCTAGGGCGCTCGCGCGCGCGGACGCGATGTTCTCCTGGCACCCTCGCCCCTGGTGCCCCGAGGTGTTCTAGGGATTACTCTCGCGCAGTGATCGCGTCCAGCAGGCGGCGCGAGGCGGCGCTGATCTCATCGACCGCGGCGCCGAAGACCTCTTCGTTGGCGCGCGACGGCTGGCGAAAGCCGCTCACCTTACGCACGAACTGAAGCGCCGCCTCCTCGATCTCCACGTCGCTCGCCCGCTGCTTGCCCTCACGAAGGCGCTTGATGCTTCGGCACATAGCGTGGCCATGATAGCGAAGACCGCTTAGCCAACGCCCCGTAGCTCAGCCAGCAGGGCGTCCTCGGCTGCGTAGTCGAACCACTCCGGCTTGCCCCTGGGCCGGTGCGCGCGCTCCCATTCGATGGCGCCTGCCCGACGGCAACTGGCAGGGCGGCTTCGGTCTCACCCCGATGATAGATCTTGACCTCGTGGCCACGCTCGACCAGCCGCCTGACGACGGGGGGACCGACAAAACGCGTGCCACCCATGACGAGGATTCGCACCGGAACCTGGCCTTTCGATTGCCATAATAACGCTTCGCTCACATAAGCAGCGCGTTGCTTCTTGCTCCCTAACCTGACCCCGGCTATAGTCGGATCGAACGCCCTTCATGACCAACTTAGAGCTAGGGAAGGCACTGGCCGAGGCGAGGATCGCTCGAGGTCTGTCGCTCCGTGATGCGGAGCGGGATACCCGTATTAACGGTCGCTACCTACAGGCCCTCGAAGACGGCGCCCTGGACGTGATGCCAGCGCCGGTCTACGCGCGCGCCTTCATGCGCACCTACGCCCAGTACCTCGGCCTTGACTCGCGGCGCATGGTGCAGGAGCTGCCGGGCGCCAAACCGGAGCCTGAGCTGCCGCCCCTGCCCCAAGTCACAGCCGAGACGACCGCGCCGCTCATCTCAGCAGGCTGGATCGTCGCCATCGTCGTCGCCGTCGTGGTGATGGGAAGCGGGCTGCTGCTCTTCTGGAATCGCAGCGGGGGCAACGACAGCCAGGTGACCACGGACGCGACGGCAGTCGATAGCAGCCAAGGCTTTGGCTCGGACCAGCCCACGCCGCCCACGGACGTGGCACAACCGACGCCAGCAGTCGAGCCGGGCATCGTACCGGACCTGGCGGAACAGAACGTCCTGGTCGCGATCGATGTGTTGAGCCGAGCTCAGATCCCCTACGTTATCGTCGAAGTGCCAGACGCCGAGGCGCAGCCGGCGCTCGTCCTCGACCAGACACCTGCCGCCGGCACCAATGTCGAGGACGCCACCGTCGTCACGCTCACCGTGAGCAGGTAGGGGCTCGGCGGCTCCTCCTGCTGCCCGAAGCCGCCATACTGCCCTTCGGAGGAAGCCATGGAGATCGTGCCCAGCGTCTACGCGATCGACGGTCTCGGCGTTGGCCGGGCGTACCTTTACCAGGAGGCCGATCGCCTCACGCTGATCGACACCGGGCTGGCGGGCAGCGCCGAGCGGGTTCTCGCCGAGATCGAGCGTATCGGGCGAAAGCCGGAGGATCTGCGTCAGATCGTGATCACCCATCACCACCGCGATCACATCGGTTCGCTCGCGGCTATCTTGGAGCTGGCAAACGCGCAGGTGCTGGTGCACCAGATCGATGCGCCCGTGGTGCGCGGCGAGCGATCTGCGCCCGGCCCGAACCCTGTTGGCGGCTGGCGATTGGTCGCGCCGCTGATGGCGCGCGGCGCCAAGCCAGCCGCGCCATCACGCGTCGACCGTGAGCTGTCGGACGGCGATGAGGTCGACATCGACGGCGGCGGGCGCGTGGTGCATGTACCGGGCCACACGGCAGGCAGTATCGCGCTCTACCTCGCGCAGCGACGGCTCCTCTTCGCGGGCGACGCCGCGGCGAACACGATGGGCCTCGGGCCGCCGTCCGGCCCATTCGGGCTGTTCAACGAGAACCGCGAGCACCTGAACGAGTCGTTCCGGAAGCTGGCGGCATTGGACTTCGATGTGGCGTGCTTCGGGCACGGCAAGCCGCTGGACAAGGACGCATCGCTCGCGTTCCGTCGCGCGGCGGAGCGGCTGTAATGGAAGTCATCCCCGGCGTCCACGCGATCGGCGGACTGAGCACTGGCAGGGCGTATCTCTACCAGGAGGCCGACCGGCTGACACTCATCGATACCAGCCAGGCGAGCAACACCGCGCGCATCATCAACGAGATCGAGCGCACCGGGCGGAAGCCGGGCGATCTCCAGCAGATCATCATCACCCACTGCCACGACGACCACACCGGTTCGCTCGCCGAGCTGGTGGATCGCACCGGCGCGCAGGTACTCGTGCACACAGAGGATGCGCCCGTCGTGCGCGGTGAGGGGATGCCGCTTCCACCGGTGCTGCCCGGCTTCGAGCGAATACTGTTCGCCGTGCTCGTGCGCAGCATGAAGGCGGCGCAGCCCGCACGCGTCGACCGAGAGCTGGCGGACGGCGACGAGATCGACCTGGACGGCGGCGCGCGTGTCGTCCATACGCCCGGTCACACGCCGGGCAACATCGCGATCTTTCTGCCCAAGCGCCGTCTGTTGTTCACCGGAGACGCAGCCGGCGGCGGTCCGACGGGCAGCCCGGCGCTGGGCGTGTTCAACGCCGATCCGCGCGTCGCGCGGGAATCGTTCCGGAAGCTGGCGGCGCTGGACTTCGATGTGGCGTGCTTCGGGCACGGGCGCCCGCTCGACAAGGACGCATCGCTCGCGTTCCGTCGCACAGTGGAGCGGTTTGGGTAGGTTAGGCTGACGCGAACTCCGTTCGTGTGATGAACTCAGCCCACAACGGGTAGTGGTCTGAGATCTGCCAGGACAGCGCCATCGTTGTGAGCTGTCGTGTGCTGAGCGCCGTCTTCGTGAAGTCGAACGAGCCACTCGTACTGAACCGCAACGACAGCGCGGGCGCGCCGCCGCCTCCACCCTCGGTGAACCAGGCGATCTGGTCATAAAAGCTTTCTTTGCCGCTGGCAAAGATGGTTCTCGGTACCTGATCGAGCTCGGCTGGTGGCCGTAATCCGGTCGACGTGAATGCCTGGAAATTGGCGTCGCCTTTCCGATCGATGTTGAAGTCACCAAGAGCGATGAGATTGTGGCCCCACGACTTCTCTCTGCGAGCCCAGTCCGCCAGCCATTCGGCGATCCCTTTGAGCTCCGGTGCGCGATCTGCAGCCTTCTCCCCATAGACGACGTGGAGCGTGACCAGGATAAACGTCTGGTCGTCTGCGACGAAGCTCACGGCATACGGCGTGCGAGCGAATTGCCGCGTGAGCGCGCCCTCTGTGATCCGCTTGTCGGTCTGCCACTCAGGCGGGACGACAAGCTCACCAGCGAGGCCGGAGGGCTTGACGCGCCTCGTATCGAAGACGAAGGCCATGCGTTCGTCGTTGCCCTGCGAGCCGAGCGTCACATCGGTCATGATCAGGCCCCAATCCGGCCCGAGCACTTTGAGCATGTGGCGCAGCGCCTTGATGTCGTCCTTCACTTCCTGAATCGCAATCACGTCGAAGCGCGCGACGATCTCAGCGATGCAGCGCAGCGCATGAAGATCGCGCTTCGGTGAGTCGCCTTCCGCGGAGCGCCATTTCTCCGTCAGCCCACCGAAGGCGCGCAGGTTCCACGTCGCGATCAGCAGGTTGTCGTCGAGGCGCTTCGCCGGGATAGCCTGGTTGAGCTCGCTTCGGAGTGCTGTCAGCTCTTGTACAACGGCCGCGGGTGGGGGATCGGTAATGCTGTCCGCCATGTGATGGCTCCTTTCACTCAGTCGCCGCGTTCGCGCTTGAGGAGCGGTCCTTCGCCTTCCTCGGACGTCGCGTACGCTTCCATATCCTCGGTGGCGAGGCGCGCCGGGGACAAGAGGGGCGTCAGGAGATCTCTGGCGCGCCCGACGTCGCTTCGCTTGACGAAAATGTCATAGTCATTCGCAAACGTGGTAGCGCGACCCCAGTTATAGGCAAGGCCACCACCCATGTTCTTCGTCATTGCCTGGACGCCGTTGTTCTGGAGCAGCTCGCGCCACATCTCCGCCTCCGGCTCGCTCAGGCCGGCGGCGACCTTCAGAATTGGATCATCGCTGTAGAAGAAGCGCCGCAGCCGTTCGACGAAGCTCACGACTAACCACCTTAGAGCAGCACCAGGTTGTTGCGGTGCACCACCTCCGCGCCGTACTCGTGGCCAAGCACTTCGGCAATGCGATCGGAGCGCACGCCGCAGAGCGCCGCGACGTCGTCGTTGCCGTAGTTCGTGATGCCGATCGCGATACGCGCACCTGCGTCATCGTAGATCGACACGCTGTCACCGCGCTCGAACCGGCCGCCCACCTCGCGCACGCCGGCGGGCAGGAGGCTCTTGCCCTGCGAGAGCAGCGCCTTCGTCGCGCCAGCGTCGACGACGATCTTGCCGCGCGCGGCTAGGCCCGAGAGCATCCAGCGTTTGCGGCTCTCCATTTGATCGCTCGTCGCCGGGAAGAACGTGCCGACCGCATCGCCGCGCGCAAGGCGCTCGAGCGCGTTCGGCACGTGGCCGCCGGCGATGACGACGTCGGCGCCGCCGGCCGTGGCCAGCTTCGCCGCCTGGAGCTTCGTCACCATGCCGCCGATGCCGTGCGGCGTGCCGCTGTCGTCGGCCAGCTCCTCCACATCCGGTGTGATGCGCTCGACGCGCGGGACCAGCTCGGCGTTCGGGTCGCGGCGCGGGTCAGCGGTGTGGAGGCCGCCGGTGTCGGTGAGCATGACCAGCAGGTCGGCGTCGATTAGGTTCGCGACGAGCGCCGAGAGGTTGTCGTTATCGCCGATGTGCGGCGCCTCGATCTCATCGACGGCGACAGCGTCGTTCTCGTTCACGATTGGCACGACGCCCAGCTCGAGCAGCGCGAGCAGCGTGTTGCGTGCGTTCAGGTAGCCGACGCGGTCGCCCAGATCGCGGCGCGTGAGCAGCGTTTGGCCGACGACGAGGTCGTGCCAGGCGAAGAGCTGGTCGTACGATTGCATCAGGTGACTCTGCCCCACCGATGCGAGCACCTGGCGAAACGGGATGTCCTTGCGCGAGAGACGCTTGCCGTCCGCCGGCTCATCCGTCACGCCCAGCCGATGCCGCCCGGCGGCGATGGCGCCGGAGCTGACGACGATCACCTCGGCGCCCTTGTGGCGCAGGCGGGCCACCTGGCCCACCAGCGCTGCCATCACCTCGAGGTTGAGGCGGTCGGTGCTGGCCGTGAGCAGGCTCGTGCCGAACTTGGCGACGATGCGCCGGTACGCGCGCTTGCCGTCACGCGTTCGCTTCGACGCCTTCGCCGTCGCGTTCGTCTGCGTCTTCTTCGTCGCCATCGAGGGCAGTATACCGCGGGGTGTTAGGCGGACGGAGTTAGGGGAAGCCCTGTGGCATCGTCGGCATGCCACATCGTCATTCTGAGCGCCAGCGAAGAACCTAGCGCTACGATCACCGGGAAATCGACAGCATAGAGCGTTTGATTTCGGGCGGCAGGCCCTTGGCGAGTTTATCTTGAGCAAATCGAGGGGCTCACGGTGACGTCGTTACCGCCAGGGGCTCCAGAGGCCGCCCTGCGCGAAGGCGTGGGTGAGCATCTCGCGACGGGTGATGGGGGCGTGAGGCTGCCACTTCAGCTCGTGCGAGTCAAGGTCGGCGTCGCGGTACGCCTCACGTATCTGTTCCAGCTCGTCGCGGTCGAGCGCGCAGCGCTGGGCGTCGGCGTCGACGGCGTAGAGCTGCGCGGCGTTCAGGCCAAAGACCTTCGCCTTTAGCTCCGGCGTCAGCTCCGGGTAGCCGTACTGATCGCGGAACTCCGAGTCGATCTGGAAGGTGCGGAACGCCACGATCTGGGGCTGCGGCGCGCCGTACCAGACGCAATCGGTGCCCCAGATGACACGGTCTTCGCCCACATGCGTGAGCAGCTTGCCGAGCACGTGCGCGGCCTGCGTCGGCTCGCTCATGATGCCGCGCCAGGTGGAGCCGAGCTCCGCCCAAACGTTGCTGTTCGGCGCGACGCCGTTGTCCTTGAGGCTCTTGATCAGCCGGTTGACGCCGTGGTCGGCGCCGTCCGGATCCCACGGGCCTTCGGCGCCCCCGCCCGGGTCCCAGCCCGAGTGGTAGACGACGAACTCGACGTCCGGGTAGGCCTTCGCGACGACACCGATGTCGCGCGGCGACGCGTACGATACATCGAAGCCGAAGAGCGGTAGCCCCTTGTGCGCGGCGATGCGCTTCACGCCCAGCTCCCGCGCCTTCTCGATCATTGGGATGCCGAGCTGCTCGTCGTCGAGGAACCAGCCGCCGGTGTCGCCAGCGTAGGGCGTATAGACCTTCCACGCGGCGACGTGGAGCGTTTCGGCGCGCGCCTGCATCAGATCGAGCTGCGCCTGCACGGTGCCGACGTTGGGCACGACGATGCTGTGCAGCTGCAAGCGGCTGGCGCCGCCGGACGAGAGCATGTCGATGATCTCGAGCGTCTGGCGCATCTCTTCGAACGTGAGCGGGTCGACGTTGTCATCCGGCGACGGCGTGTCCGAGAGCACGGCCATCGACGTGTCGCTGTCCAGGAAGACATCCTTCAGGTACTGATAGCGCCCGAAGCAGTCCACTTGGTTCGGTAGGTCGCAGCCGGGGTGGACGCTTTCGAAGAAGCCGGCGAGCGCCGCGCCGGGCGGGTTGTTCGGGTTTACGTGGTGCGTCTGCACATCGAAGATGAACTCGTCGCCCTCCAGCATCTTGCACACGGCCTCCGGGTCGCCGTCCGTGGGCACCTGGAACGTGCCGCCCGGCGTCGCCCGCTTCTTACCGTCGCCGCTGTCGCCACACGCGACGGCGTTGATCGCCGCCAGCGTGACGGCGATGCCCCCGACGCCGGCGAGGAAGCGCCGCCGGTCGATGCGCTGCTTGTGCGCGATCTCATCGGCGCACTCGAACGCGAGGGCGGCCATCAGCTCGTGCGCGGCCGAGCGCTCGCGCGGGATGTACTCGCCGTTGCTGGCAGGGCCGGGGACGAAGGGGAGGAGGATCGGGAGCTCGGGGTCGATCTTCTTGCGACGCATGGGTCACCTCGCACCCTGCCTGCGGCAGGCAGGACTGAACGTCGTTCAGTCGAGGGGATCGTCGCACATCAGCCGTGCGTTGGCAAGAGGGCATTGCGGGTGGGTGTCAAACGCGACACGTTCTTGATCCGCCCTCTCCCCGACCGATACGCTCCCTAATGTGGGCGATTAGCTCAGGTGGCTAGAGCGTCTGTTTTACACACAGAAGGTCGCAGGTTCGAGTCCTGCATCGCCCACCACTGCCCGCTCACCCCCACCACCACCTGTGATACAATTCATGTCGAGGTGGTGGGGTCTTGAGTATCTCTCTAAACGCTCGCGCGGTGGCCGTTGGGGTCTTTGTGATCCTGATGCTGGCGCTCGCCGCCCAACCCGCCCGGGCGGACGATACCTACGTCTACTTCACGTTCCTCCCTCCCGGCGAGACCGACTGCGGTGACCCTTTCGCCACGCCGCCGCCCGAGCAGCATTACTTCGCCGAGCCGGGCTCCACGCAAGAAGTCGTCGCGTGCGTGTGGGCTATGGGCTTCAACGAGCCTACCGGCGTAGCCGGCTTCAACCTCGACTTCTTCTACGAGTCCGAGATCGTGTCGCCCGACTTCGCTCCGCACCTCACCTGGCTCGAATCGACAGGGCGCGCGCCATCATGCAGCAGCCCCGTCACGAAAGCCTGGCCCGGCGACCCCGGCGGGCGCTGGCATCTGCAAGTCTCGTGCGACAGCCTTGCCCTGTCGCCCCCTGGTCCGCAGGTCGGCGGGCTCCTGGGCGCGGTGACGTTGCAGCCAACCGGCCAGGCCGGCACCGCGAAGCTCGATCACGAGATCACGTACCTGACCCGGGTCGCGTCGGAAGATCGCATCATTACAACCAGAGGACTCGATGCGTCCGTCGCGTTCACCACCTGCGCCGATGTCACCGGCGCCGGTGGCCTGCCGGACGGCGCCGTCTCGATTGCCGATCTGATCGCGGTTATTCAGCACTTCGGCCTCACTCCCGGACACCCCGCCTGGGACCCGATCTACGACCTGGACCAGGACGGCGTGACGATCTCCATCGCGGACATCGTCGCTGCGGTGCTCCAGTTCGGTATCATGTGCTAGACCTAACCGAACACACAGCGTAAGGCCTGCCCCGAAGCCAACCGTTACTCCCACGCCCGTTTTGCGTTATGTACAATAGCACCGCTCTGGGGGAGCGAGTGCGGAGTTCGCATGCTGACCCGATCCCTCGCCATAACCACGCTTGTCGCCGTGCTAGCGGTCGCTGGCCTGCTCGGGTCGCCGGCCAGCGACACAATGGCCGGAACCTCCGGCCCCGCCTTCCCAACCGCCCTGGGCCTGGGCCTCGCGCACACGTGCACGCTGCTCGCCTCCGGCGAGGTGCTCTGCTGGGGCGCGAACGAAGTTGGTCAGCTCGGCAGCGGCGCGGGAAACACCACCGAGCGACCGAAGCCTGGGGCCGTCCTCGGCCTGAGCGACGCCGCGACGACGCTCGCGGTGGGCGGGCTGCACTCCTGCGCGCTGCTCCAGGACACCGGCGCGCAATGCTGGGGCTGGAACCGCTATGGTCAGCTCGGCAACGGCACCCAGACACCTCCCCTAACCGCGAACCCTGTCCCGGTCAATCTGCTCGTCCAGGCGGGCGGGATGCGATTGCTCGGCATCGGCGGCATCGATGCGGGCGGCGTCCACACCTGCGCACTGATGACGGCGACCCAAGGCCTCAAGTGCTGGGGCTGGAACGGGTACGGACAGATCGGGGTGGCCCAACCCTGCAGCAGCAATATCTGCCTAGCGCCGCGCGATGTGAGCGGCCTTACGAGCGGCGTCGCCGCATTCGATCTGGGCGACACCCACAGCTGCGCCGTAACGACCACGGGCGGCGTCAAGTGCTGGGGCCTGAACGACACGAGCCAGCTTGGCGTGGTGAGCGGCGGGACATGCGGCACGATACCGCCTCAGGTGCCCTGCAGCACCACGCCGCAGGACGTCGCGGGGCTGAGCAATGTCGTCGCGGTGACGGCTGGCGACAGCCACACTTGCGCGCTCGATGACGCGGGCGGCGTAAAGTGCTGGGGCGACAACAGCCTCGGGCAGCTCGGCGACGGTCAGACCTGCGGCACCAACACCTGCACCACGCCCGTCGACGTGACCGGCCTGACGAGCGGCGTGACCGACATCGTTGCGGGTCGCGACCAAACGTGCGCGCGGGTGGCGACGGGCGTGACGTGCTGGGGCGACAACAATAGCGGCCAGCTCGGCGACGGTCAGACCTGCGGCAGCGACTTCTGCGCCACACCTGTAAACGTGGCGAACCTGCCGGTAGCGCTGGACGCCATCGGCGCGGGCGGTCAGCACTCCTGCGGAATCCTGACGTTGCGCACGGTGCTCTGCTGGGGACACAACAACCACGGCCAGCTCGGCGACGCGACGCACGAGGAACGGATCGTACCTACGATCGTCCTCGGTCTGGGCGGCCCGCCGGACTCCGACCGTGACGGCTGCACGGACGGACAGGAGCTCGGCCCAAACGCCGCGTTCGGCGGCCAGCGCAACTCGAACAAGTTCTGGGACTTCTTCGACACGCCAGATGCACTCAACGGCCGCGACGCCATCGTGTCCGCCGGTGATCTCCAGCGCGTCGTCGTCCGCTTCGGCACCACCGGATTCCCGGGCGACCCGCTGTCGCCGCCGCCCGCCAG
Organism: Dehalococcoidia bacterium; assembly: GCA_049642385.1. Lineage (GTDB taxonomy): Bacteria > Chloroflexota > Dehalococcoidia > DSTF01 > RBG-16-68-14 > JBAROU01. Next base: position 14,042 of record JBAROU010000052.1, read on the forward strand.
CGGCTATCACGCCGCGTTCGACCGCAGCCCGCCGATGGCAGGCGCGCACCCGTGGGAAGTGCGCGGGCCAGACGGCGCAATCGCGGCGAACGACATTTTGTTCTCGGTCGGGCAGTTCGGCCACACGTGCGCGAGTCTCGCGCCGCCATAAGCTCTGGTAACACTTGACAGGCCATGAGGCTTTGATATACTAGCGTCGCCATTGATCCGCCTCAGGCGGACGGTGAGCGAAAGATTGAGCGAACGCCATCGCTGCTTGGATCCGGCAGGACCGAGACGGCACATATCGAGAGATGCCGCCCTTTCGGCCCCCGGTTTGGCTGAAGGGGCGTTTTCATTCGGGTGGGGCCAATGCGCACGATGCTCAAGAGCAAGATCCACCGGGCGCGAGTGACCGACGCGAACCTGCAGTACGAAGGCAGCGTCACGATCGACCCGGAGCTGATGGAAGCAGCCGACCTGCTCCCGTTCGAGCAGGTGCAGCTGCTGGACATCGACAACGGCGCGCGGCTCACCACCTACGCGATCGAGGGCGAACGTGGCAGCCGCCAGGTGGTCGTGAACGGCGCGGCGGCACACCTGGTCCACACCGGCGACACGATCATCATCCTCAGCTACGTCAGCCTTTCCGACGACGAGTCCCGTCGGCTCGAGCCGCGCCTCGTCTACGTCGATGAGGCGAACGACATCGTGCGCACCAGCCACGTCATAGAGACGCCGGTCGCCGTGTAGCGACGCGCAAGGGGGTACACCATGGCCAAGCAAACACGGGTCACTACGAACGAGGTCAAGGCGATGAAGCGTCGCGGCGAGCCCATCGTCATGCTCACCGCGTACGACTACCCGTCGGCCCGCCTCGTCGAGCAAGCCGGCGTGCCGGTGATCCTCGTCGGTGACACGCTGGGCATGGTCGTGCTTGGCTACGACACGACGGTGCCCGTCACGATGGACGACATGCTCCACCACGTGAAAGCTGTCGTTCGCGGCACCGAGCGCACGCTCGTCGTCGCCGACATGCCCTTCATGAGCTACCAGACCGGCCCGGACGAAGCGCTGCGCAACGCGGGGCGCTTCCTGCAGGAGAGCGGCGCGCAGGCGGTGAAGCTCGAGGGCGGCGTTGCCGTCGCCGAGACCGTCCGCCGCATCACGGACGCGGGCATTCCGGTGATGGGCCACATCGGCCTCACGCCACAGGCGGTGCACCAGTTCGGCGGCTGGAAGGTGCAGGGCAAGACGCACCAGGCCGCTGTCCGCCTGATGAACGACGCGCTCGCGCTGGAGCGAGCCGGCGCGTTTGCCGTCGTGCTCGAACTCGTGCCGACGCCGCTCGCCAGTCTTATCAGCAAGCGCCTGCGCGTCCCGACCATCGGCATCGGCGCCGGGCCCGGCTGCGACGGTCAGGTGCAGGTGTACCATGACATCCTTGGCCTGTTTGAAGACTTCGTTCCGAAGCACACGCGCCGCTACGCCGAGCTGGGCGACGCGATCCGCGAGGCGGTCGCCGCGTACGCGGCTGACGTGCGCGCAGCGCGCTTCCCGACCGACGAGAACGGCTTCGAGATGGACGAGCGCGCGCTCGCCGAGCTCCTCACATCCGACGACAAGCCCGAAGCCACGCGCCCCCGCCCCAGAGGTAAAGGCAAGCGCAACGGCGACAGCGAATACACCCGATCTCCGGCCATCGGCGGCTAACAACGGCATGCGGGTCGCGACGACCGTGGGGGAGCTGCGCGTCCTTCGGGGCGCCATGCCCGGCGACGTGGGTCTCGTGCCCACGATGGGTTTCTTGCACGAAGGCCATCTCTCCCTTGTGCGCGCCGCGCGCGAGCAAAACGACCACGTCATCGTGAGCAACTTCGTCAACCCCACACAGTTCGGCCCCGGTGAGGATTTCGAGCGCTATCCGCGCGACGAGGAGCGCGATCTGGCGCTCCTGCGCGACGAGCGCGTCGACGCCGTCTTCGCTCCGTCCGTGGAGGAGATGTACCCGGAAGGAGAGGCCACATTCGTTGACGTCACGCGCCTGACCGAGCGGCTCGAGGGCGCCCACCGGCCCGGGCACTTCCGCGGCATGACCACCGTCGTCGCGAAGCTGCTCAACATCGTGCAGCCGAGGCGAGCATACTTTGGCCGCAAGGACGCCCAGCAACTCGTCGTCGTGCGACGCATGGCGCGCGACTTGCACTTCGACGTCGAGATCATTGGCCTGCCCACGGTGCGCGAGCCGGACGGCCTGGCGCTGAGCAGTCGCAACGCCTATCTCGCACCGAACGAACGCGAGGCCGCGCTCGTGCTCGCGAAGGCGCTCCGCCGCGCCGAGGAGCTGTTCGCCGCGGGCGAACGCAGCGGCGAAACGCTGCGTCAGGCGATGCGCGATGTGATTGCCCGCGAGCCGCTGGCACAGGTAAACTACGTGAGCGTGGCCAACACCGAATCATTAGAAGAGCTCGAACGCATCCATCACGCTGCGCTCGCGTCGCTTGCGGTGCGCTTCGGCTCGACGCGCCTGATCGACAACGTCACCCTGTCCGGCTGAAGCCTGGCCTGCGAGATGAGAGCATGACCGAACCACGACGCGTTCTCGTCACCAACGATGATGGCATCGAGTCGCCCAGCCTATGGATGCTGGCGGAAGCGATGGCTGAGATCGGTCAGGTGATGATCGTGGCTCCGGCCACGGACGTTTCGGGGTCCGGCACCATGGTCACCTATCGACGCGACATCCAGGTGCAGCAGGTACCGGAGCGCATCGCGGGCATCAAAGCGTACATGGTGAACGGCACGCCTGCCGACTGCGTCCTGATCGGCATGCGCCGGCTAAAAGAAGGGCGCATCGGCGTGGTCGCATCTGGCATCAACGTCGGCCCGAACCTCGGCGTCGACTTCTACCTATCGGGCACATGCGGCGCAGCGCTGATGGGGGCGTTTCGCCACATCACCTCGTTCGCCATCTCGCAGGACGCCGTGTTGAACGCCGATGGCCAGCCGGTGCTCCATTGGGAAACGTCGCAGGTGATCGCGCGCAACATCGCGCGCGGCATTGCCGACGGCACGATCCCCGAAGGGGCGTTCTTGAACATCAATGCGCCGGCGCGCCCGCCGAGCGAGGTCGAGGGTGTGGCGATCACGCGCGTGGCGCCGGGCGGCTACATGCACCTCGCGGAATCGGGAGATGGCATCCACGAACGGCTCGAGCGCGAGATCGTCGCCGACAAGCGCCACGCCCACCCCGGTACCGACATTCGTGCGGTGCTAGACGGCTACGTCTCGATCAGCCCGCTCGACACGGCGCTCAGCCACGAGGCGCACCTACGCCAGCTGCGGGCTTCGACCGATGGGCTGGCGGCAGGCTTGCACTAGCTTCAGCGGCGCTCCTACGGCGCCATCTGGCCGAAGTGCTGCACCACGCCGACCACGTCCGCGACACTGATCACGCCATCAGCATTGACGTCTACGTCGGCAGACGCAGGCGGCACGGTCTGGCCAAAGGCCATCACCACAGCAACGATGTCTGCGACCGATACAACCCCATCGCCATTTATGTCCCAGGGGAAGCTGCAGTCGATGGTGAGAACCTCATCGACGCCCTTGTCGTTTTGGTCTAGTGCACGCTCCAGGTTCTCATTTTCCAGTTCAGAACCTTCTGGATCCCCGTGCACCAACGAAATCGTGTTGCCACTTGTTTCGCCCGTTGTGCAGGCAAAGTCAATCTCGGCAACACGACCGAGATAGGTCGATTCGTTTGCCCCGAGACCTAGAACACAGGCGATGAGGTAGCTCCCTGGGCCGTCTGCTTCTGCATCGAACGTGCAGCCGGGCCAGATACCTTGAATCTCGCTCGCAGCAGGTCGATTGATTCGGGTCAGGCCAGAGGAGTATTCCAGCTTGATTGCGACAGCGAGGTAGCCGGCCGTTGTATCGCTATCACCGTCGGGCATTCCCGCGAGGCTATTGACATTCGCTCGGATGGTGAACTGCGCCCCGGGCGGGACGATGCAGGAGTCCGCAGGTGGCGAGGTCTGTGTGTTGCAGTCCGGCACCGTGTCGCCATCGACGTCGATCCCGATCGAGAGGTCGGGCGAAGGCGTACCGCCCGCGGCCTCTGAGTGTTTGACGACCACGCCCCCAACAAGCAACGTGAGCATCGCAATGCTTGCGATCGTGAGCAAGATCGCGGACTTCACCATGCTCCAATGATTCGTTGTTCGCATCATGGCCACCTCCTTGGACGAAAACGCTTGCCGCTTCCCGTGCCAGTTGCGGCTACATTATACGGAGGCTGTCAAGGTCTGCCGCTGTCAAGCGCCGGAGGACATGAGAACTTCACAGAAGTGGTGAACGACTTCCGCCACGTCCTCGATGCTGACACGGCCGTCGCCGGTCAGGTCGGCCTCCATGGGCGCGGGAGGCGCATTCTGCCCAAACGCCATCACGACAATGAACGCGTCGCCCACGCTCACCGCGCCGTCGCCGTTCACGTCCCAGGGGAACGTGCAGTCGATGTTGAGCACCTCGGGCGCGCCACCGTCGTTCACATCCACGGCGAGGCCGTGCTTGCCAACGTCGTCGACCAGGTAACTGGGTCCTTGGCGTAACGAGACGGCGCTCATCATCGCGCTCATCATCATGCCTGAGCAGGTGAAATCGACCTCCATGAGCTTGCCGAGATACGTCGATTCCACCCCGGTGGGGAAGCCCGAGCCGCACAGGCCGACGTAGGCGTTCATGTTATCCATCGTGTCGAACATATCGCTGCCCGAACAAACGGCGGACCCAAGGTCGGGCCAGAACGGTTGCCCTGAGGCCGCGCGGAACTCGCGGTCGCCTGGGCGGTCCTGCAACATCAAGCCAGCGTGGGTGAGGCTGGCGCGGAAACCGGTGTATCCATGCTCGCCGTCCCCGTCAAAGTCCTCCATGCCCGCGATGTCGTCCACGTAGACCTCCACGGTGAACACCTGACCGCGCGGCACGCTGCAGCTTCCTTCAGGCGGCGAGCCGCGCGTATCGCAGTCGGGCGTGGTATCCCCGTCAACATCGACCTGGATCGAGAGATCGGGCGAAGGAAGGCCACCGGCCGCCGCGCGCTCGAAGCGCAGGTTACCCGCGATGAGTGCCGTGCCCAGCAGCGTCGCCAACACGAGCATCAACCGTAATCGACGAAGGGTTGTAGGTAGCAGTTCTGGATTCATACATCTCCGATTTGTAGGTGTAGGCGGACTCGCCACCAGAAGGATGGTGCGAGGTCACAAGTATACCAGGAACCGCCTTGCGGGGCCATTCCACCTTGTTACAATGGGGTTCAGTCATGTCAGGACACTCTAAGTGGTCGCAGATCAAGCGCCAGAAGGGCGTCACCGATGACAAACGCGGACAGCTCTTCACCAAGCTGGGCCGCGAGGTGACGATGGCCGCCCGCCAGGGCGGCGGCGACCCCGAGATGAACCCTGGCCTGCGCCTCGCGGTCGAGCGGGCGCGCGACGCCAACATGCCCAAGGACAACATCGAGCGGGCGATCAAGAAAGGCATCGGTGAGGATGCGGGCGCGGCCCAGCTCGAGGAGGTCACGTACGAGGGCTACGGCCCAGGCGGCATCGCGATCCTGGTGCGGGCGCTCACCGACAACCGGAACCGCACCGCGTCTGATGTACGCAGTACCTTCGCCAAGGCAGGCGGGAACCTCGGCGAGTCTGGCAGTGTCGCCTGGCAGTTCGAGAACCGCGGTCTGATCACGATCGTGTCAGACAACGTCGACGCGGAGGAGGTGGCACTGCTCGCGATCGATGGCGGCGCCGACGACGTGAAGGTCGACGACGGCAGCGTCGAGGTCTACACGCCCCCCGACCAGCTCCACGTGGTGCGCAACGCGCTGAGCAAGGCTGATATCCCGGTCGAGTCGGCCGAGGTTGCCCAGCTCCCCAAGACGACAGTCACGCTGGACGCGCACCAAGCGACACAAGTGCTGCGCCTCCTCGACAAGCTGGATGAGCTGGACGACGTCCAGCACGTCTCTTCCAACGCTGACTTCCCCGACGAAGCGCTGGCGGCCTACGTCTGATGCTCCGCATCCTGAGCGAAGCGAACGACTCAAACTGACAAGCGTCGAGAGCCACGCGCGCAAGGAGGCCTCCTACGACGACTGCTGACCCATTGATCGTCCTCGGCATCGACCCGGGGCTGCGCGTGACCGGCTGGGGCCTCGTGCGCGCAACCGGCGACACGATGCACTCGAGCGAGAGCGGCGTCATCTCGGCGGACAGCAAGTTGCCCATGGAAGAGCGGCTGCACCACATCTTCCGCGAGCTCTGCGCCGTGATCATCCAGTGGCAACCAGCGGAAGTTGCCGTCGAAGACCCGTTTGTCGCGCAGAACGCGCGCTCTGCGTTCGCTATCGGCGAGGCACGCGCCGTCGCGCTGCTCGCCGCGGCGCAGGCAGGCCTGCCCGTGCGCGCATACGCGCCTGCGGAGGTAAAGCTCACCGTTGCCGGCTACGGCCGCAGCGATAAGGCGCAGGTGCAGGAGCTGGTACGCGTGCAGCTCGGGCTGGCCGAGGCCCCGGAGCCTCTGGACGCCTCCGACGCGCTCGCCGTCGCGCTCTGCCACCACCTGCGTCGACGCGCGGACGCGCGCCTGGCGAACGCGCGATGATCTCGCACCTCACCGGCACGCTGAGCAAGAAGCATGATGTGCGCCAGGCGGTCGAGCTGACGGTGAACGGCGTTGGGTACGACATCAATCTCCCCACGTTCGTCTGGCGCGCGATCGAAGCGACGGCGCTCGGCGAAGAGCTTGAGTTCGAGATCTATTACCACGTACCCGAGCGCCAGCCGACACCGATGCTCGTCGGCTTCACGCGCGACGTCGAGC
>JBAROU010000211.1:0-3849 GCA_049642385.1 Dehalococcoidia bacterium
CACAGTGACTCTGCTGTCGATCCCCTAATAGGGCGCCTTTCCCTTGGTATTCCCCCAGAAGGCCTTCATCGTCATCCCGTTGAGCCTCCTTCTGTGGAGAAGGTACGTTCGCCCGTGGTCGTCGCGCGCGAAAAGGCCTGCGACACGACGGTTCAGTCCGCTGTGCGCAGGGTTCGCCTCGCACACTATGGAGAGATTAGACCCATGACGGTGCGGATCTTGGGTGCCGAAGGCGTTCCAAAACCGGCCCGCGTCCTTCTCACCGCCGAGCGGCCCGTCATTGAGTGATCCCCAGATGCCGAGCTGGTGATGCCAGTAGACGTCCGCATGGACTGCTCTGCCCTGATAGCCTATCTGTACGCCGCTGACGAGCTGCGCCCCATCCTGGAACTGCCTCTTGAGTCCCCGCTGCGCTTCCAGGATTTCGTTTTGGTTCTCCAACGCATACATCACTTCGCCTGCTTGCCCGAGGTTAACTTCGGCGCTTACCTCCGTCTGCGCCAGCGGAGGACCGGCTTGCGCGCGGCGGTCGCTTCGTCCAGGCGGCCGAGGGGGGCGTCGTGCGGCGCTTCGCGTACGAGGTCAGGCGAATCTTCCGCCTCCCGCGCGATGGCGAGCAGGGCGTCACAAAAGGCGTCCAGCGTCTCTTTCGTCTCCGACTCGGTCGGCTCGATCATGAGCGCCTCGTCCACGATGAGCGGAAAGTAGATCGTGGGTGGGTGGAAGCCGTAGTCGATCAGGCGCTTGGCGATGTCGAGCGTGCGCACGCCCTTGGCCTTCTGGCGCGAGCCGGAGAAGACCGTCTCGTGCATGCAACGGCGATCGTACGGGAGGCGATAGGCGTCACGCAGGCGCGCCTGAACGTAGTTGGCGTTGAGGACGGCGGCTTCGCTAATCGAGCGCAGGCCGTCAGCCCCCAGGCTGCGAATGTAGGCATACGCGCGCACGAGCACGCCAAAGTTGCCCGCGAACAACCCAAGACGCCCAATGCTCCGCTCCGGCGCTGCGAGCACGTAGCCGCCGTTGCCCTCGTTCTGGCGCAGGTGGGGCGTGGGCAGAAATGGGACGAGGTGCGACTTCACGGCGATCGGGCCGGCGCCTGGACCGCCGCCACCGTGGGGTGTGCTGAACGTCTTGTGTAGGTTGAGGTGGAACACGTCGAAACCGAGGTCACCCGGCTTCACCCGGCCGAGCATTGCGTTCATGTTCGCGCCATCGCCGTAAAGAAGCGCTCCGTGTCCGTGGACGAGCTCCGCAATGCGTACGATGTGCGGCTCGAACAGGCCGAGCGTGCTGGGCAGCGTGAGCATGAGCGCGGCGACGCCGTCGCCGTTGGCGTCGAGCGCGCGCTGGAGCTTATCGAGCGCCATGTTGCCGTGGGCATCGGTGGGGACACTGACGACCTCGAAGCCGGCCATCGCCGCGGTAGCGGGATTCGTGCCGTGCGCGGAGTCGGCGACGAGGACGCGCCGGCGCGCGCCGCCGCCGTTCGAGTGCAGGTAGGCGCGCGCGATGAGGATGCCGGCAAGCTCGCCGTGGGCGCCTGCTGCGGGCGCGAGCGAAACGTCGTCCATGCCGGTGATCTCGGCGAGCGCGCGCTGGAGCTCGAAGAGGAGCTTGAGCGCGCCCTGCGTGGTGCTCTTCGGCTGCATCGGATGGACCTGCGCGAGCCCAGGCAGGCGCGCGACGTCTTCGTTCACCTTCGGGTTGTACTTCATCGAGCAGCTGCCGAGCGGGTAGCAGCCGGTATCGATGCTGTAGTTGCGCTGGGAGAGTCGCGTGAAGTAGCGCACGACGTCGAGCTGCGAGAGCTCCGGCAGTGCTACGTCGTCGCGCAAGAGGTCGGCGGGCAGCGGCGCCTCCGGCACATCGAGCGGCGGCAGCGTGCAGCCGACGCGGCCGGGGCGGCTCAGATCGAAGGAGAGCGTGGCGCCGGGGTCGTCACTGCGGGGCGCGTTCATGCCAGGTCTCTCAGCGCACTCACCAATCGATCGATGTCCTCGCGGGTATGCAGCTCTGAGAAGCAGAGCAGCAGGCCGTTCTCGATACGGTCGCACACGTCGTAGCCGCCGATGATGTCGCGCTCGAGCAGTCGGATGTTCACCTCGGCAGGCGGGATAGGGCAGCGCACGACGAACTCCTGGAAGAATGTGCCCTTGATGGGCAGCTCGTAGTCAGACAGCGCGGCGATCCGTTCGGCGGCATAGTGCGCTTTGTGGTAGCAGAGCTCCGCCATGCGGCGCAGCCCCTGCTTACCGAGCGTGCACAGTGCGACGGTGAACGCCAGCGCGAGCAGCTGCTGGCTGGTGCAGATGTTGGACGTGGCGCGCTCGCGGCGGATGTGCTGCTCGCGCGTCTGGAGCGTGAGGACGTAGCCGGTGCGCCCGTCGGCGTCGTGTGTGCGACCGACGATGCGACCGGGCATGTGGCGGACGAACCGGTCGCGGCAGGCGAACAGCCCGACGTACGGCCCGCCGAAGCTGAGCGGCACGCCCAGCGGCTGCCCTTCACCGACGACGATGTCGGCGCCGAAGGCGGCTGGCGGGCGGAAGAGGCCGAGGCTGACCGGATCGGCCGAGGTGACGAAGAGCGCGCCCGCGTCGTGCGCCGCTGCGCCGAGCGTGGCGAGGTCTTCCATGTAGCCGAAGAAGTTCGGCTGCTGCACGGCCACGCAGGCGACGCCGTCGTTCGGCGCCACGCCTTCTGGCGACACGACCTCGACCGCGAGGTCGCGGCCGCCGGCGTAGGTGCGCACGGTGTCGATCGCGTGCGGGTGGACGGTGTCGAGGATGACGATGCGGGAGCGGCCAGTGACGGCGCTGGCCATCAGGCAGGCCTCAGCGAGCGCGCTGGCGCCGTCGTACATGCCCGCGTTGGCGACGTCCATGCCGGTCAGCTCGCAGACGAGGGACTGGAACTCGAAGATGGTCTGGAGCGTGCCCTGGCTGATCTCTGGCTGGTACGGCGTGTAAGCGGTGAGATACTCGCCGCGGCGGATGATGTGGTCAACGACACTCGGGATGTAGTGACGGTACGCGCCGGCACCGAGGAACGAGAGCGTCTCGGCGGTGGAGCGGTCTTCGGCGGCGAGCGCCGACAGCTCGCGCATGAGTTCGGCTTCCGACAGCGTGGGCGGCAGAGCAAGCGTTGGGTTACGGTGCTCGGCCGGGATGTCCGCGAACAATTCGTCCGTGGAGTTGACGCCGACGGTAGCGATCATATCGCGCCGGTCTTCGTCTGTGAGAGGGACGTAGGGGTGGGCTGCGGTCATGGCGAGGGCCCTGCTTACCTAGCCTTTCCTACACTCATGATAGACGCTTCGCTGCCCAGGCTGTTAGAGAGTATTGTCATGCTGAGCCTGTCGAAGCACGTGGCAGCGCAAGCTCGCGTGGCTTGACAGGCTCGGGATGGCGTTACTAACGACCATTCCTTTCGGCTGAGCTATTCTGCCGCGGCGATCAGCTCCTGGTATGCCTCCGACGTGAGCAGCCCGTCGACTTGGCTCGGATCGCTCAGGCGCACCTTGAGCAGCCAGCCGCGCTTGTACGGCTCGTTGTTCACGAGCTCTGGTTGGTCCACGGCGTCCTGGTTCACCTCGATGACCTCGCCCGATACCGGGGAGAAGAGATCTGAGACGGCCTTCACCGACTCGATCTCGCCCATCTTCTCGTACTGCGCGACCGTCGCGCCGACAGCGGGCAGGTCGAGATAGACGATGTCGCCGAGCTGGTCCTGCGCGTAGTCGGTAATGCCGATCGTGCCGACGCCGTCGTCGGCGCGCACCCACTCGTGTTCTTTGGAATAGCGAAGATCAGTGGGGACGTTCATCAACGTAGCCCTGTACGAAAC
>JBAROU010000101.1:0-13786 GCA_049642385.1 Dehalococcoidia bacterium
GTGCAGCCGCTGGGCTTCATCGAGGTGAGCGCGGGCGGCGCGCGCTGGGTGCCGCAGGAGCCGCCGGTAGTGGAGACGGCGATGCGGGCGGTGGCGCTGGCAGCGATCCTGGCGCCGTTCGGGGGACGCCGGTTCTTCCTGGGACGGTTGCTGATGTTTGCGCTGGTGCAGTTGGCCATCGGCCGGATGTTCCAGCCGAACATGCCGTCGCTGCCCCAGGGCATGCGCGTCGGCCGGATGGGGCAGACGGGTTCGTAGTTCGAGGTTCGAGGTTCGAGCCGCGGTTCTTTGGAGCCAGCGTCTTCGTCGAGCTCTTTGGGCATCGGCGTGCGTTTCGAATAATGGGCCAGGCTGAAGCCTGGTCTTCGGTTATGAGAGGAGCGCGATCGGCAGATGATCACGGTGCTGGCCGGCGGCGTGGGGGCGGCGCGGTTTTTGCGCGGGCTTATCGATGTTATTGATGCCGCGACGGTGACTGCGATAGGCAACACGGGCGACGACGAGGAGTTCTTTGGCCTGCACGTGTCGCCCGACCTCGATACGGTGGTGTACACGCTGGCGGACGTGATCGATCCGGAGCAGGGCTGGGGCCTCGCCAGTGATACGTACGTCGCGCTGGAGCACTTGAAGCGCCTGGGCGAAGAGGCGTGGTTCCTGTTGGGCGACAAAGACCTCGCGACGCACCTGCGGCGAACGCGCCTGCTGCGCTCGGGTCGCACGCTGAGCGAGGCGACGGCCGATATCGCGGGCGCGTTCGGCGTGGCGTGCCACATCCTGCCAATGAGCAACGACGCCGTGCGCACGATTGTGACGACGGACGACGGCGAGCTGTCGTTCCAGGAGTACTTCGTGCGCCGACGGCAGCAGGACGAAGTGCGCGCGCTGCGCTTCGATGGCGTGGAGTCGGCGCAGCCGGCGCCAGGCGTGCTGGAGGCGATAGCGCAGGCCGAACGGGTGATCATCGCGCCGTCGAACCCACTGGTGAGCATCGGGCCGATCCTGGCGGTGCCCGGCGTGCGCGAGGCGCTGCGCGAAACGAAGGCGCCGGTTATCGCGGTGAGCCCGATCGTCGGCGGGCGGGCGCTCAAGGGTCCGGCCGACCGCATGCTGACGTCGCTGGGGCATGAGTCGAGCGCGGCCGGTGTCGCGCGGCTGTACGCGGGCTTCCTCGATGCGCTAGTGCTCGATCGCGAGGACGAGGCGCTGGCGCCGGAGGTGGAAGCGCTGGCTGTACGCGCCGTGGTGGCCGACACGATCATGCGCGATGCGGCGTCACAGCGCTCGCTGGCCGAGGCGACGCTGCGGGCGCTACCCTAACGGCGTGCGTATCGCGCTGATCCCCGTGAAAGACCTCTCGGAAGCGAAAGCGCGGCTGGCGTCGGTATTGGACGCGGCGGGCCGGCGCGAACTCGCGCTGGCGATGTTCCGCGACGTGCTGGCGGCGGCGCGCGCCTGTTCCGCGTTCGACGGCGTGGCCGTGGTGACTAGGGACGAGGAAGCGCTAGCGATCGCCGAGGCGGCAGGCGTAGAGGGTCTCGCGGAAGCGGGGAGCCTGAACGAGGCGCTCACGTCGGCGAGCGAGGCGGTGGCGCAGCGCGGCGCCGAGCGGATCGTCGTGCTCGCGGCGGACTTACCGTTCGTGACGGCGGACGAGATCACAGTGGTCGCGAAGGGCAGCGCGGATGTTGTCGTCGCGGCGGCGAAGGACGGCGGGACGAACGCGCTGGCGCTCGCGCCCGGCGCGATCGCGTTTCGCTTCGGGCGCGAGAGTGCAGGCAAACACATCGATGCAGCGCGCAAAGCGAAGCTGCAGGCCGTGCGCATCGAGTCGCCCTGTCTGGCGTTTGACGTCGACACGCCGGAGGACCTGAGGGCACTGCGCGAGGCGATCGACAGCGGGCGGAGGGCCGGGCGACACACCGATACGTTGTTTCGGACGGCATCGCGTACGGGCTGATGGACGCACTCGAGGCGATCTCAACCCGCCGATCGCTGCGGCACTTCGACGCGAGGCCGATTCCACGACCGACGCTGCACCAGCTGCTCTACGTCGGCTGCCTGGCGCCGGCGCCACACCACACGCGGCCCTGGCGGTTCGTCGTGTTGGAGAGCACCGATTCGCGGCGGCGGCTGGCGAGCGCGATGGGCGCGGCGTGGCGTCGCGACCTGGAGGGCGACAGGGTAGCGCAGGAGCGCATCGAAACGCTGCTGGCGCGCTCGCGACGCCAGATCGAGGACGCGCCAGCGCTGATCCTCGCCTGTTTGGTGGCCGATGGGCTGCGCGCATGGCCGGACGAGCGTCGCCAGCGCGCGGAGCGGGGCATGGCGCTCCAGAGCATGGGCTGCGCGCTGGAGAACATCATGGTCGCGGCGCGTGCGGAAGGGCTGGCGAGCTTCTGGATCTCTGCGCCGCTGTTCTGCCAGCCCGAGGTGCGCGGCGCGCTGGATCTGCGGCGAGACTACGAAGCACAAGCGCTGATCGCGGTCGGGTATCCGGCAGCGGACAGCCCACCTCGGCATCGGGCGGAGCCGGATCTGCCCAACATGACCACGACGCGCTAACCCGTGGCGGCGCGATGGTGACGGGCGAGCAGTGGTACCAGCTCTGGGAAGGCTCCGCGAGCGACCTGCCAGCGCTCGTACCGGTGGACGGCGGCTTCAGCACGGAGTGGGTGCTGCTTCTGGAGCGTCGCGGTGGTGCGAGCGAGCAGACGATCGAACTACGCTGGCGGAGCGTGAAGCCCCCGGGGAGCCTGCGCGGGTCGCCGGCGCCGGGCGAGGCTGCCGCTGAGCTGGAGGAGCTGCGTGAGCAGCTTCGACGCTCGGAGCGGCTGCTGATCGCGGGGGTGGAGGGGCGTCCCACCGGCTATCTGATGCTGGGCAGGAACTGGAACCGCACGGCGGAGATCGCCCTGATCATCATCGATGCGGCGTATCGCGGTCGCGGGCTGGGCGCGCGCTTCGTGCGGGAGGCGGAGGCGTTCGCGCGCGAACGGGGGCTGCGAGCGATCCAGTGGGAGGCGCAGAACGACAACCGCAACGCGCTTGAGTTCGCGCTGGCGCACGGGTTCCGCATCGCGGGCTTCCACGATGCCTTCTATAACAATCGGGACGCCGAACGGCAGACGGCGGCGGACTTCCACGGCATCGCTGTCTTCCTGACGAAGGAGCTGGATTAGCCGACCGAGACGATCGGCGTTGCTCCGGCAGGACGGCGGCCAGACTTCCAGCCGCCGGCGCGTAGACATCGAACCCGCCCTCCCTTCTCCATTCGCGGCCCGAAGATCTTCTGAGGCCCCAAGGAGCGAAATTTGGCCCTTTTTTGCTCGGGAGACTCCTGAATTTTTCTTCGCGTAATGAGGGTGATCCCCTTCAGTCTTAGGGGCTGCTTCCGATGATGTAAGTGGAAGCACTTACGTGCGGTACGCCCGGCGACCCCGCCGGAGTCTGTGAAGGAGGAGGACGACATGCAGCTTTTGAACGAAGCACTGCTGCGCGCCCTGGTCGGCTGGCAGAACCTGCAGGCTCGCACCAAGGACGAGGACGGGCAGACCCTGGCAGAGTACGGTCTGATTATGGCCGTTATCGCCGTTGTGGCCGTGGTGAGCGCGGTTATCGTGTTCCGCGACGCCATCGTTACGGCGTTCACTAACGCCACGGACTGTCTTGACGGCTCCTGCACGTAAAGCAGCAGACGTAGGACGATCATACAGGCAAGGGCCCCGATCACTCGGGGCCTTTGCCGTCTGCCAAGAGAGGAGCCCTGTGTCCGGGCGAACGGTAAAGCTTGTCGAGGCAGTACCGATACATCTCTTGGATGACCCTACACGAGGCGTCGCCCTGGCAGTCAGAGCGAACGTCTCCACATTAAGGAAGAGAGGGACAGACAGATGGCTCGGTCCGTTACAAGTGTCGCAGCAGGGCGGGTAAACGCCCGCTTCTTGCTCCTGGCCTTTCTCCTGGCCGTGATTAGCGGCGTACTGGTGTACGCCGGTCTTTCGCGATCAGGCGGAGACGGGGGCTCATCGGCTGTCGCGATCGACGTAGTCGTCGCGCAGCAGCCGATTGCAGTGGGGCAGCGGATTACAGCGGATACGCTGTCGATCCGCCAGCTGCCGGTGGATGCCGTCGGCGAAGGCCCGCTGAACAGCACGGATGATGTCGTAGGCAAGCAAGCGCTTGTTCCGATCGCGGCGGGTGAGCCTGTGCTCAGCGCCAAGATCGTGGGCTCGGGCACTGTCGCGACAGAAGACGCTATTGCCTTCGTGGTCGAGGCGGGTCAACGTGGTATGGCCATTAACGTGGATCGTGTGGTCAGCGCCGGCGGGCTTGTCCTACCCGGGGATCACGTTGACGTTTACTGGGTTCCTGACGACCGATCAACGTTGAAGGCGGATCACCAGGGCGCGTTGCTCATCGCGGAGAACGTCGAGGTCCTGGCGGTTCAGCAGACCCTTGTCGGCATCGGTCCGACGGCGTCCGGGGTGACGGATGATACCACGAATGACGCCGGGACGACGGGCGCGGGCTCTGAGCGTGTACGCGACCCAAGCGCGACGGCTGAGCCGGACGCGACCACGCTCACGCTGTTGCTGAACCCGACGCAGTCAGCGCGGATCTTCTGCGCTGAGGCGGCCGGCAGGCTGCGGCTGACGGTGCGTGGCTTCGGTGACGAGACGCCAACAGGGCAGCAGCAGGCAACGTGCGTCATTCCTGCGGGCGCTGATCAGTCAGCAAACCAAGGCGCATAACTGGATTGATGGTATCGCGGACAGGACGGGAGGATCATGGCCCGAAACCCTGAGGTCGTTATTGTAGACCCCGATCTGGATACACGGGCGGAGCTGCAACGTACGCTCACCGTGGCTCAGTTCTCGGTCGTCGGCGAAGGTGACTTCGGCATTGAAGCTGTCACCGTCGCCAAGGAGCACACCCCGGATATCTTCCTGGTGAGTATGGAGGAGCCGGTGGCTCGCTCCATCCAGACCATCGAGATGCTCGGGGCGGCCGTGCCCGAGGCCGCGATCGTCGTGTACTCATCGCTGGCGGATGCCGGCTCGGTGCGACGCGCGATGGTGGCGGGCGCCCGCGATTACATCATGAAGCCGCTCAAGCCGGAGGATGTCTCACGCGCGATTTACGGCATCTTGGAGCAGGACGAGCGCAAGCGAATCCACGTGGGCGGCCAGGAGTCTCAGCCGGTCGCACGGGGGACGACGCTGACGGTCTTCGGGGCGAAGGGCGGCATTGGGAAGACGACCATTGCGACAAACCTTTCGACGGCGCTGGTGCGCGCAACGAATGCGAACGTGGTGCTGGTGGATATGGATACGCGCTTCGGCGATGTGGCGATCATGATGGACATCGCTGTGGAGAGTAGCATTGCGGACGTGTCGCGGCGCATCGAGGAGCTGGACCGCGAGTCGATCAAGGATCACCTGGTACGCCATCACACGGGCGTGTCGATTCTGCCGGCGCCGCTGCACCCAACGGAGTGGCGCAACGTGACGCCGCAGCACATTGAGCGGATCATTGACCTGCTTTCGCAGGGGCACGATTACATCATTATTGACACGCCGGGTACGTTCAACGAGCTGATCGCGGCGACGCTGGAGCTGGCGAACATGATCCTGCTGGTGACCAGCATGGATATCGCAAGCATCAAGGACACGGCGCTGGCGCTGGAGATGCTGCGGGCGGCGCAAGTCTCTGAGGACAAGGTAAAGCTCACGATCAACCACTCGACGTCGTCGAACAGCTTGCGAGAAGAGGACGTGGAGCGTGTGCTGGAGTACGCCGTGACGTGGCGTATCCCGCATGACTACAACGTCGCGAGCTCGAACCAGCTCGGCATCCCCATTGTCATCGCGAAGCCGTACGCGCGCGTTTCGCGAGCGATCACAGACATCAGTCACGCCTTGTCAGGCGCCCCTCGAGAACGGAAGGGGTTCCTGGAGCGATTCATCGGGCGCGCTTCGTGACGGGTGAGGAAGAGAGGAGAAACGCACCATGAGTCAGTTCAATTGGCAGGCGAAGCGATCCGGTGACGGGGAGGTTGCCGACCGCAGCGCGCGACGTGGCCAGAGCACTGAAGCGGTCAACGAGCTGAAGTTTACGCTGCACCAGCGGCTGATCGACGAGCTGGACCCTTCGAAGCTGCAGGGGCTGCAGCCTGAGCGCGCCCGCGAGGCGGTGGAAGCCGCCGCGCGAACGCTGATCAGCCAGGAGATGCCGGGTATCGTCGGTACGGTACGTGACGAGCTGGTCGCGGCCGTGGCGGATGAGGTGCTGGGCCTTGGCCCTATCGAGATCCTGGTGAAGGACCCTTCGATTTCTGAGATCATGGTAAACGACACGGACCAGGTCTTCTACGAGAAGGAAGGGCGCCTGTATCTGAGCTCCGCCCGCTTCCGGGACCACACACACATCATGCGCATCATTGAGCGCATTGTGGCGCCCCTGGGACGGCGGGTGGACGAATCATCGCCGATGGTGGACGCGCGCCTGCAGGATGGGTCACGTGTGAACGTGATCATCCCGCCGGTTGCGCCGAACAGCCCGACGATCACGATTCGAAAGTTCCGGGCGGACAAGTTGACGATCGAGGACTTGATCGAGACGGGCACGGTGCCGCGCGAACTAGCGGAGTTCTTCCGGGCCTGCGTCCAGGTGCGTTTGAATACAATCATTTCCGGTGGTACCGGCACGGGTAAGACAACGCTGCTGAACGCGTTCTCATCGTTCATTCCAGACACGGAACGCATTCTTACGATTGAGGACCCGACGGAGCTTAAGCTGCAACAGGGCCATGTGGTGAGTCTGGAGGCGCGTCCGGCGAGCCTGGAGGGTCGCGGCGAGGTGACCCAGCGCGATCTGGTTCGGAATGCTCTGCGCATGCGCCCGGACCGCATCATCATTGGTGAGGTGCGCGGGCCCGAGGCGTTCGACATGATGCAGGCGATGAACACCGGTCACGAAGGTTCGCTGAGCACGGTGCACGCAAACACGCCTCGCGACGCGCTGGCCCGCATTGAGAACATGATCCTGATGGCGGGCCTAGACCTGCCGATCAAGGCGATCCGGGAGCAGATGTCGTCCGCGATCCATCTCGTCATCCAGATTTCACGTTTGTCCGACGGGAGCCGGCGGTGTGTGTGCGTATCTGAGATCAGCGGCATGGAGGGCGACGTGGTGACGATGCAGGACCTCTTCCGCTTCGAGCAGCGCGGTATCGACAGCGATGGCCGCGTGCTGGGGGAGTTCCGTGGCACGGGCCTGCGGCCAACGTTCGCGGAGAAGTTCGAGGTGGCGGGCATTCATCTACCGCCCGATCTCTTCGCCGGGGTAGGAGTGTAGACGATGGACTTGCTAGCGCTATCCGCCGCTCTCACGGTTGTGGTCACGGTTTTGGTTGTTTCGTTTGCGTTCTATGCTAGCGCGGCCACCGGCGCACAGGTGCGCGGCCGTTTGGATGGCGTGCTGGCTGGGAGTCTCAGCTCGGGCGTGGAGAGCTCGGCGGTGGGCGCCTTGCGCCAGGCACCGTCGGTAGCCAGCATGTTCCGGTTCTTCTTCTCCGGCGGCTGGCTGGACCGCATCGCAGCGGACCTGCGGAAGGCGGACAGCAATCTCCAACCGGTCGACTACATTACCATCCGAATCTTCCTGTCTGGCATCGGCTTTGCTGCCGCGATGCTGTTCATCCCCGGGATCATGATGGGGCTGGGCGTCGGTATCGGCGCGGCTGTTGTGGGCTTCCTAGCGCCCCGGTTCTGGATCAAGAACCGCGAGGCCGGCCGGAAGAAGAAGCTTGAGGTGCAGTTGCCTGAGGCGCTCATGCTGATCTCAGGCGCTTTGAAGGCCGGGTTCGGGCTGTTGCAGGCGCTGAACCAAGCCGGCCAGCAGATGGAGGATCCGCTCGCCACCGAGCTTAGGGTCACGATTCACGAGATGAACGTGGGATCGAGCGTGGAAGAGGCGATGCTGGGATTGAGCGACCGGACGGGCAGCTACGATCTGGACCTGGTGGTTACGGCGATCCTGATTCAGCGGTCGGTTGGCGGGAACCTGTCTGAGGTTCTGGAGACGGTCGCGAACACGATGCGTGAACGCGTTCGGATCCGGGGGGAGATCACCACGCTGACTGCGCAGCAGAAGCTGACGGGTATCGTCATCGGCCTGCTGCCTGTGGGCGTGGGTGCTATGTTCACGGTCGTAAGCCCTGATTACATCAATGTTCTGTTCACAGACCCACTCGGCCGGATGATGCTGGCGGCCGCCATCGTGCTAGAGGCGACCGGCATCTTCATCATCCAGCGCATTCTAGATATTGAGGTGTAGCCGTGGACGTCACTCTACTTGCGTCTGGCGCTGTTTTTCTGACCGTATTTGTGTTGTTCCTCGCCGTGAGCGGAGGTGATGGCGGTGTGCGGGCGCGTTTGCGCACGCTCTGGACGCCGGCGGAAGAGGGTGAACGTCCGAAGACGCTGACCGTTCGGCAGCGGATGCTGAGTCCGATTACGGACGCGATTGTGCAGTTGGCGCGCCGTCTCCTGCCGACGCGAATGTTGGAGAAGGTGCAGCACCTGCTCTTGGTGGCGGGCGAGCCGATGACGCTCAACGCGTTCCTGACGGTTCAGGCGATCATGACTGTTGGCCTCATTGTGCTGCCGCTGCTGCTGATCGTATCCGGCTCAATCGAGCGCGGGATGATGGCAATAGGCTTCGTGGTGGGCGGTGGTGTAGCGGGCTTCATGCTGCCGCAGTTGTGGCTTCGAAGCAGGGCCGGCGCGCGGAGCGGCCAGATCATCAAGACGCTGCCAGATTCGTTCGACTTGATTACGACGTGTGTGGAGGCGGGTCTGGGACTGGACGCGGCGCTAGCGCGCGTGGCCGAGAAGGTGGAGGGGCCCTTCGCCGTGGAGCTGCGTCGCACGCTGCGCGAGATTTCGCTGGGTAGGCTGCGCCGTGACGCGATGCGTGAGCTGGGGCAGCGAACGGATGTGCCCGACCTGGTAACATTCGTCAACGCCGTCGTTCAGGCAGAGGAGATGGGCTCCGGCATTGGAAACGTGCTCCGGGTGCAGTCAGAGCAGCTGCGGATCAGGCGTCGTCAGCGAGCGGAGCAGCAGGCGTACAAGGCACCGGTGAAGATGATCTTCCCGTTGGTGCTCTGTATCTTCCCAACGCTGTTCCTTGTGATCCTTGGCCCGGCCGTGATCACGATCATGCATGACTTCCCCGCGTAGTCCTAGAGTGTAGCATGCACATCCGCAACACGACGCGCGGGACAGAACTGGCGAGCTCGGCCCGGGCGGCGCGTAGCATGTGGTCACGGATGGTGGGTTTGCTAGGGCGCTCGTCGCTTGGGCCGGGGGAAGCGCTGCTGATCGAGCCGTGCGGCTCGGTGCACACGGCGTTCATGCGTTTTGCGATCGATGTCCTGTACCTTGATTCGGCAAACCGGGTGGTGAAGGTTGTGCCGCGGCTCAGGCCCTTTCGGGTGAGCGGCGCTGCTTCTCGAACCCACGCGGTGATTGAGCTGCCGACAGGCGTGATCGACGGGACGGCAACCGCCGTCGGCGACGAGCTGACCTTCGACTAGGTTCCGGGGCTGGGTCGCCTGGGCCTGACCGCTACCCTACCCACCTGCGCAGCTATGGCCAAACTGATTCACGACAAACAGCACATCCTGGACGGTAATCGAGCCGTTGGCGGGCCGCAGATCCCACGGATCCATACCGGGAAGAGGCGCATCGCGGTCATAGGCTGGATGGTATGCGGTCATTGAGAGTGGCGCCGGCGACAGTGGGCTGATATTGGGGTTGCCGGTCGAGCCGAAACGAGAGACTACCCTCAGAATGTCAGCAACCGTAACGACGCGATCGCGGAACGTCGGGGCGTCAGGCGTATCGAAGAAGTCCCACACGTTGTGTGGGTCGCGGCGACCGCCCAGCGCCTGGCTGGGGCCAAGCTCCTGGACATCGGTGCAGCCATCGTTATCATCGTCGGGATCCGTCGCATTGGGAATGGTGTCGCCGTCTGTGTCGCCAGCCGGGTTCTTAGGCGTGGGGGTGGTCGACGCCGTGGGAGTGATGGATGGCGTGGGCGTGATCGTAGGCGTGGATGTGATGGTTGGCGTGGGCGTGATGGTCGGCGTTGGCGTCACGGTTGGTGTTCGGGTAGACGTGGGCGTGATGGTGGGCGTGGGCGTGGGCGTGGGCGGCAGTGGGCTGCCAATTCCGGCGATGCGGCGCACGCGGTGGTTGAACATGTCAGCGATGTACAGGTCCTGGCCGTTATTGGTCAGCCCGAAGGGCGCGTTGAGGAGCGCGTTGGTGGCGGGGCCACCATCGCCGCCATAACCGGCGGCACCGCTTCCAGCGATGGTGTTAATGACGCCGCTCAGGAGCACTTGGCGGATACGGTTGTTCCCTGAGTCGGCAATGAAGACCTTGTTTTCGCTATCAACCAGGACGCTGAAGGGGCTGTTGAGCTGCGCAAGGAAGCGAGGGCCGCCGTCACCGCTGAAGCCCGGGTTCCCACCCAGGCCGGCGTAGTTGGCGATGATGCCTCCGGCAACAAGGCGAACGGCGCTATTGGCGGAGTCTGCAATGAACATCTCACCGAAGGAGTTGAACGCGATGTCTGTGGGGAAGTTCAGCTGTGCGGCCTGGGCCTGGTTCCCGTCGCCGCTGAATCCGGCGACACCGCTTCCGGCATTGGTCGTGATGGTACCGTCTGTGTCCAGGCGGCGGATGCGATTGTTACTGGCATCGGCGATGTGCAGCCGTCCCAGGCTGTCGAAGGCGAGGCCGAATGGGTTTTGCAAGTAGGCGTAGGTTGCCGGGTAGCCATCGCCGACGTTCGCGGGCGTGTCCGCAGATTCGGCTGCCGGGCTACGGAGGGCTGTGCTACCAGCTGTGCAGGCTACTGTGCCCGGCGCGTAGTAGACCTTCGCTGCCACCCAGTCCAAGTAGAAGTTGCGCTGGATCGAGTCGCTGTTGGACGTGAGACGCACGCGGAAGGTTGTGATGCCCAGCTGCGCAGCGGTCCAGCTCCGGCCCCACGTGTCGGTGGGGCTGCCGAGCGTGGCCGTATGCTCAGTCGTGGTTTCAGTGACGTCTGTCTTGGCTGCCGTCCAAGACGTCCCGCCGTCCCAGGAGAGGTCAACGCTCATGCTGTTGCTACCGGCGGTGCTATCGAGCCACCAGTCGAGTCGTACTTCAATGCCGACAACCGTGCAAGCCACAGGGATGTTAAGACCAAACGTCTGGAAGCGATGGCGCTGGCCGGTGCCGTTGTTGTTCCGGGCGTAACTGCCCCCGTCGGTCAGCGCATTTAGTGGAGTGACCTCGAATCCTTCCACGCCTGAGCCTCTACCGGCGACGGTTGTAATGACTCCCGTGGTGGCTGAGACCTTACGGATGCGCTGGTGGAGCTGGTCTGAGATGTAGATGTCGCCTGCGGCGTCGATCGTGAGGCCGCTGACGGCGCTCAGGACGGCGTTGGTGGCGGGACAGCCATCGCCGATGTCGTTCAGGCGCTGCGGACAGCTGCTCACCGGGTTGCCACCACCGGCGAACGTCGAGATTACGCCAGCGGGGGTGATCCTGCGCACGCGGTTGTTGGCGCTATCAGCGACGTAGGTGTTACCCGCTCCATCGCGGACGACGTCCATTGGTAGCGTGAGCCCGGCGCTGGTGGCCTGTCCGCCATCACCGCTGAACCCGGGGCTTCCTGTGCCGGCGAGAGAATCGATCAGGACCGATACGTTGTAGACGTTGGACGTGACGACGGTGGCGGGGCCACCGGCGGGTGTTATCTGCCACGCGCCCATCGTCCCGGGGGTGATGTTGAACGTGGCAGCACCGCTAACAAGCGCCTGACCGGGTGGGCTAACGATGCTGGTGTCCGTGCCGAAGCAGAACGAGGCACAGGCGATAGCGGGCGTAATGGTGTTCGAGGCGGACGTCACCGTGTTGTAGTACTGGTCGACGGCGCGAACCGCGATATTGAACGGCTGGTTCACGATGTGGTCCTGGGCAGTACCCTGGACGCCAAGGCCGGCCGTATACGTCTGTCCCGGGAGCACGACGATGGTCCGGTCGGTAGCGGCCGGGTTGACGAGATAGGCGCTGGACGTCACGTTGGCGCCCGGCCCGCCAGTGGGCACGATCTGCCAGCCGCTGGCTGTGGCCGTGCGGGGGTCGATGTTGAAGCTGGCGTGACCGCTCACAAGCATTTGCGCCGCCGGGTGCGTGTCGTACGGGTCGCCGGTGCTGAGCGAGATCGTACCGCTGGTTTCTATCACAACGGTGTAATCCAGAAGCACGGCGTAGACGTGGACGGTGAACGCCTGGCCGGCCACCTGGACAGCGGGAGTACCCGTGACACCGACGCCAGGCGTGAGCGACTGTCCCGGTAGGACGACGACCGTAAAGTCTGGCCCGGGCGTGGGGGTGGGCGTAATCGTCGGTGTGTTGGTCACCGTCGGCGTGTTGGTGGGCGTGGGGGTGTTCGTCGCCGTGGGCGTATTCGTTCGGGTTGGCGTGAACGTCGGCGTCGGCGTGCGCGTCGGTGTCGGTGTCGGGCCTGCCGTGACGGTCGTTGTGACCTGCGCCTCGTTGTTTGTCTCGTCGAACTCTGCGACCTGAGAGAAGGGGTCGACTGTCGCCCGGTTGATGACGGATCCAGGCGCGCTGACGTACCCGATCACCCTGACCGTGACGAGGCCGCCCGGTGCGATGATGCCGAGGTCGCATTCGAGCTGTCCGCCGGTCAGTGAACCGACGACCGAGCAGGAGCCCTGCGTGGTGCTAAAGCTGGTGTAGGTGAAGTTGACGGGCGGCTTGTCTGTGAGGCGGGAGGGTGACGCGGCGACACCGCCGAGGTTCCGTACCTCCATGGTGTACGTCAGTGGCAGCGTGGCGGGCACGGGGTCCGGCGAGTCCGACTTCGTGACGGTCAGGTCCGGCTGCGCCGGCGCAGCGGTGCCGGTGGCCGTGGGCGTGGGCGAAGGGCCCGGCGTGTTTGTGGGCGTGGCGCTGGGCGTGGGTGTGTCCGTGGCGGTGGGGCCGGATGGCGCGATCACCTGCGTGGTGCTCAGGGACACGTTGTTCGCCTCGTTTGATTCGGCCACGACGTTGTCTGGATCGACCGTCGCGGTGTTGGCGACAGGGCCGGTTACGGTGGCGGTGACGTAGCCGGTAATGATCACGGTGGCGGTGGCCGGCGCACCGGTGCCAAACGAACCGAGGTCACATTCGAGCGTGCCGCCTGTGATGGAGTCGTTCAGGGCGCAGACGCCGCGCGTCGAGCTGAAGCCTGTGTAGGTGAAGTTCGGCGCCGGCTCGTCGATCAAGCGCACAGAGGCGGCGGCCGCGTTACCGATGTTGCGCACTTCGATGGTGTAGGTGAGCAGGTCACCGCTGGGCACCGGATCTGGATCGTCGGTCTTAAGCACGAGGAGGTCCGGCTGCGGCAGCGGCGTTGGCGTGTTCGTCGCCGTTGAGGTCGGCGTGGGCGTGGACGTACTGGTGGGCGTGGGCGTGGCGGTAGGCGTAGGCGTGTTGGTCGGTGTTGGTGTCGGCGTAGCGATGAAGACGGTCGTGTTGATCGAGATGGAGTTGTTGGTCTCCACTGATTCGATGACATCGTTGTCGGGGTCAACCGTCGCCGTGTTCGTCACGACGGTGGGCGTGGCGGTGGTGATGTAGCCTTCCACCACGATCGTAGTGACGGCGCCGGAGCCGGTGCCGAGCGGGCCCACATCGCAGTCAAGCGTCTG
>JBAROU010000117.1:0-3390 GCA_049642385.1 Dehalococcoidia bacterium
ACGAGTGCGCGCGCATGTTTCGCTTTCTGCGCGCGCACGAAGCGCGCTCGGACGAGGTGTTCGCCGGACATCCGCTGCTGACGGTGTTCTACGAAGACCTCGTCGCGCGGCCGGAGCTGTTCGACGACGTGCAGTCGTTCCTCGGCATCGAGCCCGCGGGCTTGCCCGTCGCGTCGCGGCGGCAGAACCCGGAGCCGCTGCGCGAGCTGCTCTCGAACTACGAGGAGCTGCGCGCGGCGTTCGCGGACACGGAGCACGCTGGCTTCTTCGAGGAGTAGGCGCCCGTCCTGTGCCTGCGCTATCCTAACGCTGCTTCTACGACCAACAATCGAAAGGAGTCGCACCATGCTCGCTTCGACTACGCTGCGGCAGATGCTGGCCGAGCCGGAGATCATCGTGCTGCCCGGCGCATATGACACGCTGAGCGCGCGTCTTGCTGAGCGCGCGGGCTTTCGCGCCGCGTTCACCACGGGCTTCGGCTTCGCCGCGACGGTGCTGGGCGTGCCGGATTTCGGGCTGCTCACGATGTCCGAGACGATGGACCGCGTGCGCCACATCGTGAGCGCGATCGGCATCCCGCTCGTCGCCGACATGGACACCGGTTACGGCAACGCGCTGAACGTCGTGCGCACCGTGCGCGAGTGCGTCGCGCTGGGGGTGGGTGGCATCATCCTGGAAGACCAGGAGTGGCCGAAGAAGTGCGGCCACTTCGAAGGGAAGCGCGTGATCCCGGCCGAAGAGCAGGCGGCGAAGCTGCGCGCCGCCGCCGACGCGCGCGGCGACGACGGCTTGGTTATCATCGGGCGAACGGACGCGCGCCAGCCGCTGGGGCTGGAGGAGGCGATCCGGCGCGGCAAGCTGTACCACGAGTCCGGCGCCGACGTCGTCTTCGTGGAAGCGCCGCGCTCGGTCGATGAGCTGCGGGAGGTGGCGCGCGCGATCCCGGACGCTCCCCTGTTCGCGAACATGATCGAGGGCGGCAAGACGCCGCTGCTCAGCTCGGCGGAGCTACAAGAGCTCGGCTACAAGATGGTGGTCTATCCGCTGTCGGCACTCTTCGCCGCAACAAAGGCCGTGCAGGAGACCTACCGCGCGCTGTTCGAAGAGAAGACGACGGCGTCGCGGCGGGATGCGCTGGTGTCATTCGAGGAGTTCGAGGAGATTATCGATCTGGCCGGCTGGCGCGCGCTCGAAGATCGCTACAGCGCAGAATCGTAGGCTTACTCGCCCAGGCGGGTACCGAACTCAGCGAGGCGGCGCTCCAGCTCGCGCTGGCGAACCGAAACGGTGAGATCGCCGCGCGTGCGTTCGATGATGGCTCGCATCGCGTCGCTTGTGCGGCGGAGGCCGCCGGTCATGGCGTCGGGGTAGTCGAACGTCATGAGCACGCTGTGCATGTCATCCATCGCGGCAAGAATTTCTTCGCACTTATCGACGTCGCCCGCGCGCAGGCGGTCGAGGAGGTGGCGGCGCAGCTCGCCGATGGCCTCGCCGAGGCCGTTTAGGTAGGCCGGCAGCTCGACGTTGAGGTCTTCTGGCGCAGGCAGCGTGCGGCCAGCGATGACGGCGAGCGTGGCACACGCCTCGACGTACTCCTTCTGGGCATCGTGGACAAAGCCGGCGTGGTAGATGTCGGGGTGGTCAATCAAGTGCTGCTTCGCCTGGTCGAGCAGCTCGCGCGCGCGGGCGATCAGCTCCTCGGCCTTGCCGTACTCCGTGCGGTGGACCGTGCGAACGGCGTTCGCGGAGTGGCGCAGCGCCTCGCGGCAGAGCGGCAGGGCACGCTCGCGAGCTTCGTTCTTGTCGACGAAGACGGCGCGCGCGCGCGCCATGATCGGCTCGAGCTCACTGCCGACATTATTCACCGTAGCGAGCCCAGTTAGCGTACAGGGGCGCGGCGCTGGAAGGCTCGAGGAACTCGGCGGCGGTCGGGAAGGTGGATGCGCTCTCGCCGACAATCACCCAGCGGCCAGCGACGTACTCAAAATCGATGCCGCGCACGGTGCGGCCGATGACGCCCACGGGCGTATGCTGAATCTCCGCAAGGATAGCGCTGTGCACATCGCGCCCGGTCGCGGGCGGCTGAAGGGAAGCACCTGTGGCGTACAGCCTGACCGATCCGGGACCGTACTGATCGCTCTGCTTGGGAAGGGCGTCCTTGAAGAACTTCTGGAAGTCTTGCTTGAGCACTCTCACGAGCGTGGTTTGTGTTTCGCCCGGATAGTCCTGAATATACACGCTGTTGAACGTGTAGCCGACTTCGGTGCAGATGGGCTGTCCCGGCGCGTCCGGCCCGGTGCTGATGTCGACCTCTTCCTGGGAGCACGTGTAAGGCGTGCTGGCGATGCGATCGGCGAAAAACGCGACGTCGCCAGCTGCGACCGCTGTCGCGATCGTGTCCGCGAACTTGGCGAAATCCTCCGGTTCGCCCTTTTCGCCGCCGCCACACGCGACGGCGAAGAGCGCCGCTCCGGCCGCGGCGCAGAACGCGATCAGCAAGATGCGGGCGCTAGAGCTCATCAACGGGCTTCGGAAATTCGCCTTCACGGGCAGCGTCGATCATATCGCGGGCCTGGTCCGGCAGGGCCATACCGTACTCATCGAACTTGCGCTCGACCCAGCGCCCAATCTGGCGCGGGTCTTTGTAGTCGTCCACGGTGCGAGGCTCGGCGCCGTGCTGCTCGAGCACGCGCTGCTCCGATGCGTGGTAGGCAAAGCGCGAGAGCGCGCGTGTGAGCTTCTTGCCGCCGCAGTGGTCGCAGGTCGCCTTGGTGTCACCGTTCATCGATTTGACGAAGATGCTGGTGAGCCGGCCGCAGTCGCCACAGGTGTACTCGTAGATCGGCATGACTACTCGCCACCCGGCCAATCGCTGGCCCCATCGTCGTCCGGGAACGCGCCGGACTCCATCTGGTCGATCGCCTCGTCGAAGTCAGGACCCATGTCCTCGCCCATCTGGTCGCGCATGCGGCGGGCGAAGCGAGCGACGCTGCGCGGGTCGTTCTCATCCACGTCGGCCATCATGCTCTCGTCGAGGTCATCCAGCGACCCGCCGCCGGAACGGACGACCGTGACGCGCGACATCAGGCGGGCGAGCTTGCGCCCGCCGCAGTGCTCGCAGGCGGGCTTGACGGCCGTCGACATGCTGCGCACGAAGACGCTGGTGCGCTTGCGGCAGGCCTGGCACCGATACTCGTAGATCGGCATCGCGTCCCTAGTATAGCCCTGGGGGCGGAGGCGGGGAAGCGTCACGACTCCTCGACGGCGTTCTCGATGTGGTCCACCGACAGCACCCGCCCGTCGCGGTCGAGGTCGATGGCGACGACGTCGATGCGGCGGCCGGGCGGCAGCTCCGGGTGGCGCTGCCCGTACGCTTCGGCGACGAGGAGC
>JBAROU010000141.1:0-9088 GCA_049642385.1 Dehalococcoidia bacterium
ACATCGAGGTGGTCGAGACGGTCCTGGCGCTGCTCGAGAAGCCGCGCAGCCTCATTCGCTTCGTCGAGGACCGACCCGGCCATGACCAGCGCTACAATCTCGATTCGTCGAAGCTGCGCGCGCTGGGCTGGTCGCCCGCGCACGACTTCGAGTCAACGATGGAAAAGACGGTGGCATGGTACCGAGCCAACCGCTGGTGGTGGGAGAAGATCAAATCGGGCGAGTATGGCGAGTACTACCAGCGCATGTATGGCCGCCGTCTGGCCGAAGCGAAGCCTTACCAGGGCTGACACGCCGTTCGCGCGTCACACCGATACTGTCATGCGATGCGAATCCTGATCACCGGCGCCGGCGGACAGCTCGGGCGCGACCTACAGCTCGCTCTCGAGGGCCACGACGTCGTCGCGCTGACACACGCCGAGCTCGACGTCACCGACGCGAGCACGGTCTTCGATGCAGTCGAAAGCGCCAGGCCGGCGGTCGTGCTGCACACGGCCGCCCTCACGGATACAACACGCTGCGAGCGCGAGCCGGACGTCGCGCTCCTCTACAATGGTATTGGCGCGCAGAACGTGGCCGTCGCCTGCGGTCGCGTCGGCGCAGCGATGGTGCACGTGAGCACGAACGAAGTGTTCGATGGCGCGCAGGCGGAACCCTACCGCGAGTCGGACGAGCCCCACCCGCTCAACGCCTACGGCCGCTCGAAGCTCGCGGGCGAGGGATTGATCCAGGAATCGTTACCGCAGCACTACATCGTGCGCACGGCGTGGCTCTACGGCCCCGGCGGCAACAACTTCGTTGCGAAGGTGCTCAGCCGGGCGGAGAGCGGCGCCGTCAGCGGCGTCGTCGATGAGGTGGCGACGCCGACCTGGACGCGCGAGCTCGCGCACGCGATCGTGAAGCTAATCGAAACGGACGTCTACGGTGTCTACCACCTGACCAACGCCGGCCAGGCGTCGCGCTACGAATGGGTGCGAGAGATCCTACGGCTGGCGGGCAAGGAAGACGTCCCGGTGCGCGAGATGACCACCGCCGAGTTCCGCGCCGAGCAGCCACAGGCGGCGGTCGCGCCGCGCAAACCGCCGCAGAGCGTGCTGGCGAACGCCGCCGGTGCGCAGCTCGGCATCGAGCTGCGGCCTTGGCAACAGGCGCTGGCGGAGTACATCGCCGCGCGCGGCTAGGCCCCTACCCCTCCGCCTACAGGCAGGAGTGCCCGAACTGCGCTAGCGCAAGCACTAGGTCGGGCGTGGCGATACTCCCGTCGGGCGGGCCAGCCTGCAGGATCGTTCCTCCGGGTTGCGGAGAGGACCGATCGAAGGCCGCGTGGTACGCCGGCGCGGGCGGAGGCGTGGTGAGCGCCTCTGCCAGCGCTTCTTGCTTCGTTGGGACGGTCGGACGGGTGGCCCCAAAGCGCTCTACGATGCGGAAGATGTCGCCGGCCGTGATCGACCTGTCTCGTTGGGGCGCAGTACTTGGGTTCGGCGTATCGAAGAAGTCCCAGAAGTATTGCGGGTTCCTACCACCACCCAGTGATGGGTTGGTCCCCAGCTCGAGCACGTCGCGACAACCATCACCGTCCGTGTCCAAATTAGGATCGACCGTCGGTGCGGGCGTCGCAAGGATGCAGTTGATTGTCAGCGAGTCGCCAGCCGCAGCGGCTACTTCGCCACCGTTGTCATTGAGCAGGTGACTTGCTAGCGGCGCACCCGGAACGAGGTCTACCTGCTGGCTGCCCGGCGTTATGCAGTGGAAGTCCACCTCAACGAGCGGGCCGAGGTATGTGCTCTCGCTGCCGGTCGGCCCTATGACGCAACTCACCAGATAACTCGCAGCATCCTCGAATTCCGCGCCAGCGCCACCGCTACAGCCGGGCCATACCACTTCATTGAGGCCATTGCGCTCCTTCAGCACCAGCCCTGCTGAGTGCGTCAGCCGCACCTGGAAGCCATCATACCCGGCGAGCGTATTTCCATCGCCATCAGTCAGGCCGATACTGCTCAACACGACGCTCACGGTCACGAACGCCTGGCCGCCCGGCTGCAGGACGATCTGGCACTTGGTCTCCTTCACCACGGCCTGGCAGCCACCCGCCGGTTGGGATACGCCCGCGCTCTTCGCGTCCAGCGATAACACCGGGGCCAGGGCAGGCCCAAACGTGGCAGTCGCGGTGGGCGTCGGCGTACGTGTTGGCGTGGCCGTGTTCGTGCGTGTCGCAGTGGGCGTGGGCGTCGCGGTGGCCGTCGGCGTCGGTGTGCGCGTTGGCGCGGGCGTGTTCGTGTGCGTCGCAGTGGCCGTTGGCGTCGGCGTGCGCGTTGGCGTCGGCGTGGGCGTGTTCGTGCGTGTCGCAGTGGGCGTGGGCACAGGCGATGCTCCCTCCGGCGGGCATGTCGCGGCGACGAGATCGGCAATGATGTTGTCCAGCGAGGCGAAGTCCGACACAACAAAGATGTGCTTGGCGTCTGGTTCGTCTGCGATGTCGTCCAGCTGCGAGTAGGCGATCCCGTGGCCAACTCCGACATCAAAGATCTCGGTGCCGGCAGCGCGCGCGTCGTTCGCTTTCGCGACCGGATCGCCCGCGATGTTCTGCCAACCGTCCACGACCAACACCATGACGTGCGGCACGCCCGGGCGGCCGTCCGCGCTCAACTCCTGCTGAGCCCGCTCGATACCGACCGCGAGGTTCGAGAGGCTCTGATATTCGACCATGTTCGCGATCGCACTGAGGATCGCGGGCTGATTGCCCGACAAGGCGCTTTCGAGTCGCGCGAACATGGAGAACTGGACGACACCGATATGCGTCGCGGCCGAACCGACGCTGTTGCCCGTGACGACATCTTGCGCGAAGTCCTTGACCTGTTGCCACTCAGTGCTATCTACGCTACCCGAGCCGTCCAGCACAAGCATCAGATCCATCATCCCAGCACAGCTGCCGGACGTGGCAGGAATGAGAGTGGGCGTAGGTGAAGGTGTGGACGTCGGTGTTGACGTGCGAGTCGGCGTGGCCGAAGGCGTCACGGGGTGGGTGGGAGTCGGCGTTGGGAACGGCCCCTGAGCGACGGCGCTGGTCCACGTCGTCCCCTCCCCGAAGAAGCGCGTAATCGGCGCCCAGTTATTCGCGACGTAGGGGTCCGGCGCCGCGGGCGCCACCGGCTTCGTGTAGTGCTGCGCCAGCGTCTCATAGAACGTCATCTCTACGGGTGTCAGGAAACGACCATGACTTTCCGCAACAAACCCGATGTTGAACGCCTTCTGCGCTGTCGCCGGGCCGGGGCTGCGCGCGCCGTGGACACTCTGAATTTGCTGAATCGTCGTCGTCGAAACGATGTCGTTGATCACCTGGCCACAACGCTGGAGTGGAGCGGGGCTTGCCGGGTTGTAGACATGGAGCGGCGGCACCTGAGCACCGCTGATGAGCCCCATCATGTACTTATCGAGCGGCGAAGCGTGATGCGCCTGGTTCCATCCCTCTACACAGTTCAGCGTAAACGTGCCGTTTCCGTTGTCGGCCCATCCCCAACCGCCGATCAGACTACCAACGCTGCTCCTGTCGACGTAGTGGCCGTTCGAGGTCAGCCCGAACGAGGGGTCAAGATACGAACCCCACTGGTGGATCAGCTCGTGCGTCGCCAGACCGCTCGTTAGCCCTAGGTTGTACGCGTCGATAACGTTGACACCAAGGAGCCTGCCGGCGCTGCCGTACTGCGACGTTTCATTGACGGGCAGCTGCCCCGTGCCGTTGTAATCCACCTTCACTGAGTGGTGCGCACCAATACGCGAACTTTGCCCCGGCGCGGACGCGCCGGGCACGTACTCGATCTGGTCCGTCGAGAAGAACGTTAGGAAATCAAAGGCATCCGGCAGCACGCCATAGATCGCCTTCGTCAGGTTAGTCAGATCGCCTCCCGCCAGGCGTAAGTAGCCCTGCGTGTCCCGATTGGCGCCGCGCACGTTGACCAGATGCGACGACGCGACGACGTTGGATGACAGGGTAACGGTGGGCGTCGTTGCGATCGACTGATCGAGGACGCCAATCCATGGGTCTGCATCAAACCTGCTTAGAATGCCATCTAGATCCCTAACGAAGATCGTACCGACACGCATCATGTCGAGCCTGGACGGGCTCTCGGGGTCAGAGAGGAAGTTCGTTGGGAGAGCGCGAGCCGGGTCGTACGAGAACGGCCCGCTGGTGTAGACGAAATCGCCCGCGACCAGATCGCCGCCCAGCCCGTCGTCGCGCAGGTCAAACGGAGTCGGTTGCGGTGTAATAATGCCGAAGATATTGCCGGTGAACGTCACGCTGTTGACCGGCCCACCGATGTCGACCTCGATCCGGAACGTGTCCGTGCCATTGTTCCGGACGACCCCCGGTACGGTTTCCCAACTACGCGTCGTGCTGGTGGCGCCGGCAGCCGTTCGGATGGTGCCACCAGCGGCGGGCTCTCCAAGGAGGGACGCGACCGTGGGCCAGGTTCGTCCGGGGGGCGCGGAACCACTCACCGCGGGGCTGAGCAGAAGCGATTCGTTGGCTCCCGAACCCGCGACTTCCGGGGTACCTGAACCTACGAGCAGAAGGCTGCCGGCGAGCGCAAGGCTAACCAGAAAAGTGAGTGATCTTGTCCTCAGTCGTCAATTGCTCCTGGCGGGGAACAAGCGTGGGAAGTTCGCCACAAGCTTCCTCGATCAGCATACCAGCATGTCCCGTCCTGTCAAGCTACGTCCTTCGTTCGACCGCACGATGCTAAGATACGAGTTGTGGAGGACGCGCCTTCGGTCGGCATCGTCACCGTGAACTACAACGGCAGCGCGTTCATCGGCGAATTCATCGAATCGCTGGCCAACGTGGAGTATC
The DNA here is from genome assembly GCA_049642385.1 of Dehalococcoidia bacterium. GTDB lineage: Bacteria > Chloroflexota > Dehalococcoidia > DSTF01 > RBG-16-68-14 > JBAROU01. The sequence continues at coordinate 4,850 of JBAROU010000141.1, forward strand.
CCAACGCCTCGCTCGTCGTCGTCGACGCCGCTTCATCCGATGGCTCGGCGGACGAGATCGCGCGTCGCAGCCCAGAGGCGCGCCTCATCCGCTGCGACGAGAATGTCGGCATTGCCAAAGGCAACAACCTGGGCGCCGCATACTGCCTCGAGCGCGGCTTCGACTACGTACTTTTCATCAACAACGACACGCGCCAGGAGCCGGATTTCCTACAGGTGCTTGTCCAAGCGGCCGACTCGCGCACGATGACTGTGCCGCGTATCCTCTACGCGGGCGATCCGCGCCTGATCAGCACGCACGCCGGCGGCTTCAACTGGGACTTGGGCCTGTTCCGCAACACCTACCACGGGAAGTCGGACGGCCCCAAGACGCGCCAGCGACGCGAGCTCGAGACAGCGAGCTTCTGCTGCATCCTGGTACCGGCGCAGGCGTTCGCCAAGGCAGGGCCGCTGGACGAGCGCTTCTTCATGTACTACGAGGAGACCGACTTCCTTCGCCACGCCTTGGAGCTGGGCTACCGCCTCCTTTACATACCCGAGGCTGTGGTCTACCATCGCGAGAGCGCATCGAGCGGGGGCGGCTGGATGACGCCCTTCAAGCACTACTACGCGACGCGCAACCGGCTGTATCTCGTGCGCAAGCACGCCCGATCGAGGCTGCGCTACGCCTACTTCACGCTCTACTTCTGGGCGACGCGCGTCCCATACCTAGCGCGCTATCTCATGTCAGGCCAGCGCGCGATGCTCAAGGCGCTGGTGCTCGGAATGCTGCATTATTATCGCGGCCGCATGGGGCGCACGCTGGAGGTGCACGACTTCTGACCTCGTCGAACCCCGACCGCAGGCTGCGCATCGCCTTCGACGCTTCGGCCATCCCGCGCCAGATGGCAGGCGCCGGTGTGTACACCTATCAGCTCGCTCGCGCGCTGGCCGAGGCAGCAGGCAAACATCGACTCGTTATCTTCGCGCGCCCGGGCGTGCTAGACGACGTCGCGAGCAAGAACGTGCGCGTCGTGCACGTCGGCGTCGGTTCACGGGCTCTCCGACTGCTCTGGGAGCAGACGGTGCTCCCACTGTTGCTGCGGCGCCTGCGCATCGATGTGCTCCACTCACCTCACCATCACACGCCGCTCGCCGCGCGCCTGCACGTCGGCGGCCTGGCGAAACGGACGCGCCTGGTCGTGACAGTGCACGACGTGACGTTCATGCTGATCCCCCAGCGTTACCACGTCGCACGACTGCTGTATATGGAGGCCGTGACACGCAGCGCCACTCGCGTCGCCGACGCGATCGTGACGCCGTCCCAGACCGTCCGACAGGACGTGATCCGAGTGCTACGTGTCGCTCCGGAGCGGATCGTCGCCATCCCGGAAGCCGCCGGCGCACAATACGTCCCTGTCGACGACGAAGACGCGCTGGGCCGTGTGCGCTGGAAGTACCAGCTGCCGACCCGCTACATCCTCAGCGTGGGGAGCCTGGAGCCGGGCAAGAACCGCGCTCGCCTGTTCCGCGCCTACGCCGACCTGCGCGACGAGAACGCCGCGCCGCCGATCGTCGTCGCCGGCCAGCCCGCTTGGCGCTACCAGGACGACTTCGATCTTGTCGAGAGGCTGGGGCTGGAGGATCGCGTGCGCTTCCTGGGCTACGTGCCAGACGAAGACATGCCCGCGTTGTACAGCGGCGCGACGTGCTTCGCCTTCCCATCGCTGTACGAGGGGTTCGGGCTGCCCGTGCTCGAGGCGATGGCGTGCGGGGCGCCGGTCCTGACGTCGAACGTCTCCGCCACGGCCGAAGTTGCCGGCGACGCAGCACTGCTCGTCGATCCGCACGACACCTTGGCGATCACCGCAGCGCTCGACCGGCTCCTCTCGGATGCTGAGCTGCGCGCCGAGCTGCGCAGCAAGGGCCTCGATCGGGCGCGCCAGTTCTCGTGGCAGCGGGCGGCCCGCCAAGCGATGATCGTCTACGAGATCGTGGCCTCGCGAGATTGATGGACGTTTCTATCGTCATCGTCAGCTACAACGGGCGCGACTTCCTTCGACGCTGCCTCTCGTCGGTTCACCACCATACGCGCGGCATCGAGTTCGAGGTGATCGTCGTCGACAACGCGTCAGCCGATGGTACGCCCGAGATGGTCGCGGAGGAGTTTCCCCAAGTGACACTCATTCGGCGCGGAAGTAACGCCGGCTTCGCCGTTGCGGTGAATCAGGGCGCGGCGATCGCAAAGGGGAGCACCGTCTTCGTACTTAACCCGGATGCGGAGCTGCTCGACGACGCGCTCTCGCGCATGCTCGGCTACCTGAACCAGCACTCCGATATCGGCGTCCTTGCACCAAAGTTGCTGGACGGCGACGGCTCGCTCCAGCTCTCCTGTCGCGCCTTCCCGAACTACGCTGTCGCGCTCTTCAACCGCTACTCGCTGCTTACGCGGATCCTTCCAAAGAATCGCCTTTCGGCCCGTTACCTGATGACCGCGTTCGACCACAGCGCGATCGCGGACGTCGATTGGATCTCCGCCGCATGCTGGCTCATACCACGTCGAACCATCGAGCTCGTCGGCCTGCTGGACGAGGGCTACTTCTGGTCGATCGAGGATGTCGACTACTGCCAACGCGTGCACCGCTCAGGACTGCGCGTCGTCTACTTCCCGGAGGTCGCCGTCCGGCACCACATCGGCGTGAGCTCAGCCACGCTGCCCAATCGCGCGATCATCGCGCGCCACCGCGGTATGTGGCGTTACTACCGCAGCTACTTACGTCCCGGCAGTCCGCTGGCGAAGCCCATGATGGATGTCCTGGTGCGAGGTGGCGTCTGGCTACGCTGCGGGCTTCAGCTCCTGAGCCACAATGTTAGGCGCCTACTTTCGGGGAACTGACGCTACTCTCCGTCAGAGATATCGAACGCCGCCTCGTCCACCCAGCGTAGGTGCCGGCGCAGCCAGACGATGCTTGCGCTGTTCCAGAGCGAGAGGAAGTACCCTAGCTTGGTCAGTACTAGCGCTACCAGGAGCGCGGTGCCTACGAGCACCGCGGCCTCCAGCACGAACACGTGCACGTAGTGCAGCAGCAACGCGCCACTCGCGAAGAGGACGGAGATGGTGTAGATGACCACTACCAGGCCGCGCGGCCCAAAGCCTGATTCCTCTAGCCGGTGGTGGATATGGTCCTCGTCTCCCTGGAGTGGATGTCGGCCGTCGAGCATGCGTCGCACCATAGCAAGCCCTGTGTCCATGATCGGGAAGCCAAGAGCCACGACAGGGATGGCGACGAACACCGCGTCAGAAGCACCCGTGGCGGCCCGGATGGAGAGCGCCCCGAGGATGAAGCCGAGGAGGTACGCGCCGGAATCACCAATATACACCGACGCGGGCGGTAGATGGAACGGCAAGACGCCCAGACCAGCACCAGCGATCGCGACGAGCAGCAACGCGACGGTCGGGTGATCCGCGTTCACGGCCACCACCGCCAGCGTCACGGCACCAAGGATCGCCACGCCAGACGAGACGCCATCGCGGCCGTCGATCAGGTTGATGGCATTCGTAAAGAAGACGACCCAGGCGACCGTAATGACGGGCGCCATGATGCCAAGGCTGAACTGCGGCCCCCACGGCAAACCGACGGTGTCGATGCTGTAGCCCACCGCGTAGACGGCGGATGCGGCAGCGATCTGCCCTAGCAGCCGGGGCCGCCAGCTCAGCGGTCGCCAGTCATCATAGAACCCGATGGCGAAGACGAAGATGCACGCAGCCAGGAACGCCAGGAAGTCGTCCGACTTGGGTTCGAAGAAACCGGCAGCCCTGTCAGAGAACGCCGAAGCGATGAATGGCGTCAGCGCGAAGGCGATGAGCATCGCGGCGCCGCCCCAGCGCGGGCGTTCGTCTATGCCGCGTCCAGTGTGGAAGAAGCCCGCGAGGCGCGCAGTGCGAGAGGCGGCCTGGAACAGCACCGTCGCCGCAAGACCCAGGCCGATCGCCAGGGCCAGGGTGATGAGATAGACCTCTAGCATGCCCCCTACCTTGCGACCTCGCGTCGTTTGAGCCCTAGTCTAACATGTCAAGTTCCACGGCAGCCACTCGTGGCCTTGTCGCTAGACACGCAGTCTGGCTAGACTCGAACGATGTGCGCGCCCTCGTTGCCTGTACGATAGTCGCTGCGGCGTTCGCTGCCCTGACCGCGGCCTGCGGTGACGGGGATACCACCGCGACTGAACGAACGCCGCCTGCTGGTTCCAACGTCTACAG
>JBAROU010000158.1:0-12243 GCA_049642385.1 Dehalococcoidia bacterium
GTGGTCAGACTCCGCGAAGACCATCCCCGGCGTGTACGTGCCGTCGAGCAGCCCTGTCGCGTGCGGCACGCGCGAGAGCAGCCCGGTGTCGCATTCATCTGCGACGGGGAAGAAGGCGCGCGCGGGATCCTGCTCCAGGATGCTGTAGATGATCTGCATGCTGGGTACGTCGCGCTCCCGCATGGAGGCGATGCCCTCGTCCTCCCAGCCGATGTCCGGCCCGAGCGCGACACCGTAGTGGCGGATCTTGCCCTCGCGCTGGCAGTCGTCCAGCATGGCGAAAAGATCGTCCATCTGGATCGCGGTCAGGCGTGGGTTGTGTAGCTGATAGATATCGATGTAGTCGGTGCCGAGTCGCTGCAGGCTCTGCTCGAGCGCATGGCGAACGAACTTCGGGGAGAAGTCTTGAGGCAACTCTTTGTGGCCGTCGCGCTGGCCGTCGTTCGTGTAGATGTCGTAGCCGAACTTGGTACCGATGACAATCTTATCCCGCACGTCGCCCAGCGCCTGGGCAAGCATCGTTTCGCCCTTGCCGTTGCCGTAGGTGTCCGCGGTGTCGAAGAAGTTGATGCCAGCGTCGTACGCCTTGCGCAGCAGGGCGACGCCGAAGTCGTCGTCGGTGACGCCCCACCAGGTGGTGCTCACGGACCAGACGCCAAATCCGATCGCGGACACCTTCAGATTCGTGCGGCCAAGCGTTCGATATTTCACGCTGTTACCCCGCTGTGTTCGTAGCTATCGCTCAGTATAGCCTACCGCTCGCTGGCACGGCGGTCGAATTCGGGCAACTCCTGCGCTACCGGAACCAGCGAATGTGTGCGACGATACGGGTGATGCAGGCGACGAGACGGTTGTTCCCAGTCGAGGCGCCTCGACTGCTTCGCGCGGCGCGCGTGATCCACCCGTTCCCGGTCGCGCTAAACGTGATCGCCACGGCCGGACTGGCGGCGATCGCAAACGAGGGCTTGCCGGAGCCGGCGGTGCTGACGCGGCTCTGCGCCGCCATGTTCTGCGTGCAGGCCGCGATCGGCGCGCTGAATGACTACTGCGACCGAGAGCTGGACGCGCTCACGAAGCCGTGGAAGCCGATCGTGGCGGGCGCGATCGAGCCACGATCGGCGTTGGTGGTCGCGGCGTGCTCTGCGCTCGTTGCGGGCGCGTTGACGGCGACGTTCGGTCCGCTCTCGTTCGTTGTCGGCGCAGCCGGACTCGCCGCGGGCGTCGCCTACGACGTTCGGCTAAAGCGAAGCGTGCTGAGCGCGCTGCCGTTTATGGTCGCGCTGGCGGCGCTGCCGTTCTGGGTCTGGGTCTCGCTCGATCGGTTCGTGGATCAGCTCTGGTGGCTCCTTGCGTTCGCGCCGCTGGTTGGCCTCTCCGTTCATCTGGCGAACACGGCGCCTGATCTGGAAAGCGACCGAGTAGCCGGCGTGCGAGGCCTCGCGCACGTGATCGGACTACAGGCAACGGTGATAGTGTGCTGGACGAGCTTTGCTCTGGTGCTTGTGGGAGCGACGGCGCTAGGCCTGCATCTTCGGTACGACTGGGCGCAGTTCCTAGTCGGCGCGCTGCCGGCCGCCGGCCTCCTGTCGCTGGCGATCGCAGCCTACTACATCAGGCCGGGCCAGGCAGCGCTGCAGCTCGGCTTCGGGGCGATCGGTGTCGCGACAGCGAGCCTGGCGGTTGGCTGGCTCGCCGCCGTTGGGTAAGCGCGTGCTTAGGCAGCGGTGCGATCGTCCGGCGTTCGGCCGACGGGGCGCTGACGCTTGGCGGCGTACATGGCGAAATCGGAGACCGCGATTAGTTCTGTGATCGTGCGCGCGTCATCAGGGAACACGGCGAGCCCGATGGATGCGGCCACCGGCACGAGCGCCCCCGTTTCGGAACCCCGTACTTCAGCGATAGCGAATCGGTCGGTCACTCTCTGGCGGTATCGCTCGGCGGCGCTTCGGTCGGCGCCGGGGATGACCGCCACGAACTCGTCGCCGCCGTAACGGCCCACGATGACGCCGTCCTGAGCGAGAGCACGGGCGACGGCCACCAGGACGGCATCGCCGAGCTGGTGGCCGTGTGTGTCGTTTAGCGCTTTCAACTCATCGACGTCGATCATGGCTACCGCGTGGCTGGTCGAGCCGGCGGTGGCCATCACCTGGCGCAGCTCATCCACGATGGCGACGTGGTTGAGCGTTCCGGTCAGCAGATCGTGGCGGGCCTGCTTGCGAAGCGTTTCTTCCACGCGCCTCCGGCTGGTGAGGTCCCGAGCGACAAATGTGCTGACAACAATGCCGATGGCTGAGGTCACGGCGATAATGAGGCTGGAGACGACGATGCCCTGTAGGAACACGTCTTTCTTCTGCTCGGCGAAGAACGAAAACTCCTCCGCGGCGGAGATGGTGCCGACAGCGATAACGGGCTGGTCGCCAATTGTGAATGGGAATGCCACAATCAGGTTCTCATCCCTCTCGACGACGGAGGCAACAGGAACGCCTCCTGTCGCCGCCTTGCTAACGAGCTTCTCCTTGGCCGCCTTGGTAGCGGCAGGCGCCGGGCTGTCTTGTTCGCCGCTGGTGTTGCTGTCGTAAAGCGTTTGATAGCCTTGCTCGCTGTTCGGCGTCAAGACCTGGACGTCTACGAATGCATTCGCGAAGTTCCCGGCCGCCACTCGCCGATCGGCGTCCTTCGACTGCTCGACACCCAGCTCGGCAACGCGGTTCAGTCCAGGCAAGGCTTCGTCGCCAAGGGCGTCCAGAAAGACCGTCGCGGTGTACGCGTACGCGAGCCCCTTCTGCTCCAGCTCCTTCTTAATCGCGCGGTCGTACTCGCTGCTGATGTTGCGGGTGTGCCATAGCGTTGCCGCGCCAGAGAGGAGTCCTGCGAGGATCACAAGACCCACTGTGGCGATGACGACTTTGCTACCGGCATGCGTGTTCATAATGCGCAGCGATCCGAGGAGCCCTAAGAAAGCCCTCTTCCTATTGATCTTCGGCGTATGTGGGGGTTCCGGTTAGGCTCTGGGAGGGGGATATTTCAGATTCATTACGAAGCAAAGTTGGCTGGCCAAAGCTACGCGGCGCGAGTCCCGAGGCCGATACTCCTACAGCACTGTCGAGGTGTAGGAACGTATGTTGGAGACAAGAGGCAGCATCCTGAGAGCCCTTGGCGTCGCGGCGCTGGCGGCGCCTATGGTCATGTTCTGGTCGCTGTACTTCCTTCCTGGACATGACCCGGCGATCATGGCGCCCACGTTCCACTTCTACGTGGTCAGCTTCACAGCCCTTGCCGCTGCGCTTGCCTGCGCTGTGGTGATCGCCTCTGCGCGTACGCTCCGCGAAACGCGGCTGCTGTTCCTGGGCCTGGCGTTCTTCAGCATTGCCGCCATCTTTGCCACACACGGTTTGACTACGCCTGGGTACCTCGTGGACGGCTATTATGCCTCGATCGGCGTCTCGGCCTGGTTCAGCATCGCAGCGGGCGGCGCGTTTATCGCGCTGAGTGTCGTGGGCGTACCCCATCGAGTTGAACGCCTGATCGAGGCAAACGGAAAGACGATCGCTGCGTGCGCTGCCGTCGCACTCGGGCTGTATATCGTCCTCAGTCTTACCGTCGAGACGTGGCTGAACTGGGTGCCGATCAACGATCGAACCTTGCAGCTCACAGTCGGGTTCGGCACGCTGGCCGTTCTGGGCTTCGCGGTCTGGCGCTACTATCAAGCGTACCTATTCGCACGGCTGCCCTCGCAGCTGGTCATGGCTGCCACGTTAGTCCTCCTGGCTGAGGTGCAACTGATCATCCTTTATGGCCAGGTCTGGCACCTTTCGTGGTGGATCTATCACGGACTGTACGCGGTCGCGTTCATGGTGCTCTTCACAGGCTGGGCCATTGAAGTACGTCGCGCGGGCACACTGCGCGCCATCGCCGATGCGCTTTCCATGCGAGACGCGCTGGCACAGCTCAGTCGCGGGTTGGAGGCGCCCCTGGTACAGCTTGTTGACGCCATCGAGGTGAAGGACGTCGCCACGTTCGGCCACGTTCGGCGCGTGTCGAGCCATGCGCTGGCGGTCGGCAAGAAGCTCGGCCTGTCGGCGTCCGACCTCCGCTCACTGGTCCTCGCCGCCGAGATGCACGACGTCGGCAAAGTCGGTATCCCGTCATCGATCCTGTTGAAGCCCGGTCCGCTCACGGACGAGGAGTTCGCCGTCATCAAAACGCACACGGTGCTCGGCCACGGTATTGCTGAGAAGGTGGCCGCGCTCCGACCGCTGGCTGACGTTATCCGCTGCCACCACGAGCGTATGGATGGAACTGGCTATCCGGACGGAGTGGCCGGCGAAAAGATCCCGCTGCTAGCCCGCATCATCTCGGTGGCAGATACCTACGACGCGGTTATCTCGAAGCGGCCGTACCGTGATGGCCTGAGTCATCAGGAGGCGATCGCTGAGATTCAGCGTGTGAGCGGATCACAGCTCGACCCCAAGATCGTCGATATTTTTGTCGAGGTGGTCGGAGAAGGCGCCGACGCCCATGCTACTCACCCCGACGAGCAGGCAGCCGCTTAACTCCTAGAAATTCCACAATGGTCATGTTCCTTGCCTCTTTCGCGCTGCATCCGTTTCTCCACGGCGAGGCCGTGGCGACAGGCGGCGCGGCGTTTGTGACGCTGGCGATCCTCGCCCTGGTCGTACTGGTAACCGCGGCTGTGATCGAAAACCTCCAGCGTTAGTCCACGCAGACAGCGCCCTGCATCGCCCACTGGCTCGATTCTGTGCTAGCTTTGAGATAGACGCCTGACGCGGCGGATGACGTTCGCCAACCCGCAAGGCGCAGGCACACGAGGAGAGAATACGATGCGTATCGCTGTTGGTTGTGACCACGCAGGCTTTCCCCTGAAGAGCACGGTAGTGGAAGAGCTCGAGCGCCTTGGGCACGAGGTGGTCGACCTCGGTACGAACAGCGAAGAAGCGGTCGATTACCCGGACTTTGCGCGGGCGGTAGGCGAGGCCGTGATGCGCCGCGAGGCCGACCGTGGCGTCGTCATCTGCGGCAGTGGCGTGGGCGCGTCCGTAGCGACGAACAAGATCCCGGGCGTACGCGCGGCCGTGTGCCACGATACGTTCTCTGCGCGCCAGGGAGTGGAGGACGACGATATGAACGTGCTCTGCCTGGGCGCGCGCATCATCGGGCCGCTACTCGTGATCGAGATCGTGCGTGCGTGGCAAGGGGCGACCTTCTCGAACGCAGAGCGTCATCTGAGGCGGCTCAACAAAGTGAAGGCGATCGAGAAGCAGTATTTGCACGGCTGACCGAAGGTCGTCCGGCAGGCTCGTCGCGACCAGAACGCTCGTCAGGCGACGACGCTGACTCCCGTGCCATCAACCGCAGTCCCCACACGCCAAACCGGAAGCTTCGCTTCGGCGAACAGGCGCTCCGTCAGCGCGGCGCGGTCAGGGGCAACGGCGAAGAGCAGCCCGCCCGAAGTCTGAGGGTCGTAGAGCACGCGGCGCCGCCCTGTAGGCACGTCCTCGGAGATATTCGTCCTGCCGTCCGCGTACTCTTCGTTGCGACCGGCGCCGGCGTTGGTGACGCCGCGTGCGGCGTAGTCGAGCGCGCCCGGCAGCAGCGGCAAGCGTGACGCCTCGAATTGCAGGGCGACGCCGCTCGCGGCAGCGATCTCAAACCCGTGGCCCAGGATGCCGAAGCCCGTGACGTCGGTGAGGGCGTGCACGCCCACCTCGCGCACGATGTGCGCCGGGTGGCGGTTGAGCGTCATCATGCTCTCGATTGCAGCATCCAGATGCGCCGGATCGGCTTCGTCGCGTTTGGCGGCGGTCGTGATCAGGCCCGTGCCCAAACGCTTCGTCAGGTAGAGCTGGTCGCCCGCCATCGCGCCGCCTTTCGTGAAAATCTTATCGGGGTGGACGAGGCCGATCGCGCACAGGCCGTACTTCGGCTCCGCGTCGATGATCGTATGCCCGCCGGCGATGGCGCCGCCCGCCTCTTCGACCTTGTCGGCGCCGCCGCGCAGGATCTCGGCGATCGTCTCCGCGCTCATATCGCTCGGGAACGCGGCGATATTGAGCGCGAGCACGACCTCGCCGCCCATGGCGTAGACGTCGCTGAGGGCATTCGCCGCCGCTACCGCGCCGTAGGCGTATGGCTCGTCGATCAACGGCGGGAAGAAGTCAGCCGTGGCGACGATAGCCTGCTCATCGTTCAGGCGATAGACCGCGGCGTCGTCCGGCGCCGCGAGCCCGACGAGGAGATTCTCGTTGTAGGGCGTGGGCCGGTCCGCGAGGTAGCGGAGCACCTCGCTTAGCTGTGCCGCGCCCGCTTTCGCCGCGCAGCCGGCGCAAGAGGCGAGCTCGGTGAGGCGTTTCGCATGTGTCGTCATAGCTCCTCGAAAAGCGTATTCGGCCCGGACGAACGGGGTCAAGGACTCGACAGCGGCGGGGGTTGACAGATAAGTATAGTTGCCCTAAAATTATGGCTGCCATGGGTTTGCGGGAAGAAAAGAAGCTGCGGCAGCGGGAGACCATCCTGCTCGCTGCGATCGAGCTGTTCCGCGACCGCGGCTACGACGATACCCGCGTCCAGGACATCATCGACCGGGTGCAGGTTAGCGAAGCGACGTTCTTCAACTACTTCCCCACCAAGGATGCGCTGCTCCAGGAGTACGCAACCGGCAGTCTCCAGGTGTATGCGACGCTGCTGCGCAAAGAGATCGATGACCAGACGCGCAGCGTCCCCGATCGCATCCGCGATCTACTCCGGATCATGGCGCAAGGGCTTGGAAAGGAAGATCGTCAGTTCATGGCTGTGGTCGCGACCCGCTCGCGCCTCTTCTTCGGTGGTGAGGGCGCCGTGTTCGAGCAAAAGGTTCTCGCGCAGAGCTTGCTCGCCAAGCTGTTTATTGAAGGCCAGGCTCGCGGTGAGATTCGCGCCGACCTCGATCCGCGCGTGCTGGCGGAGACACTGACGGGTGCATACACGTTTACGCTGGTCAACTGGTTTATCGGCCGTTGGGGGAATCCCGGTTCGCTCTTGGCACGCATGATGGGTGTTGCCGACATCATGCTTAGCGGCTGTCAAACGACGACCACCGGCGCAGGACAGCCAAGGAACGCCCGGAAGACGACGAAGACGGCGATGGGCGCATTGAGCAATGGAGGTGGGCGATGACCACGCTAATGGGAACCAAGGCTACGGTAGACGACGTTGTCGCGACGCTTGACCGCGACGGCTACGCAGTCGTCGAGAACCTGCTCACTAAGGACGAAGCGCGCGCGATCCGACAAGAGCTGGCGGACGTCCTCGCCGCGACACCCCTTGGTCGCAACGACTTCGAGGGCACAAAGACCCGCCGCATCTACGCGCTCTTCGCAAAGACACGCGTCTTCGACGGCCCGGCGACGCACCCACTCCTGCTGGGTGTCCTCGACAAGGTGCTCGGGCCGAGCTACCAGCTCAGCGCGCCCGTGGGCATCGAGATTGGCCCGGGTGAGACCGCGCAGGCGCTCCACTACGACGACGTGATCTATCCGATCCCGCGGCCGCACTCTGAGCTCGTGCTGAACACGATGTGGGCGCTTGACGACTTTACGGAGGCGAACGGCGCCACGCGCGTCGTGCCCGGCAGCCATCGCTGGGTGGAGCAGCGCCCGGACGAGAACACACCGGTCGTTCTGGCGGAAATGCCGGCAGGTTCGGTGATGTTCTTCGTGGGCAGTTTGTTCCACGGCGGCGGTGCTAACAACACGGACCGCCCGCGCTTCGGCACGATTTTGGAGTACTCGGTCGGTTGGGTGCGGCCGCAGGAGAACCACATCCTCGCTGTGCCGCAGGACGCCGTGCGTACGCTACCAGCGCGACTCCAGGAGCTCCTGGGCTACAACATCCACCCGCCATTCGTGGGGTATGTGGACGGGCGTCATCCGCGTCGCGTGCTGGAGCGCTAGGCGGTGCGAGCCGCGCCGAGCGTGCGGCGACGTTCTTTGGTAGACATCGCTTGACAGTGGCGCGGCCGGTCTGGTACACGGCTTCTTGCCATGAGACCCGTGCGCTTTCTGCCACTCCTACTCCTGCTGGCGCTTGTCGTCGCCCTGGCGTGCGGCGACAACGATTCCAACGACGGCAAGCCTACCCAGCAGCCCGACCAAACCGCCGTCGCCGGTATAACTCCTGCGCCTGCGCTGGCGGCAGACGATTGGCCGATGTTCTCCGGCAGCCTCGAGCGTCTCGGCTACAACGCCAACGAGGCGGCGATCACGAAGGACAACGTGGCGAACCTCGTGATGAAGTGGAAGTTCCCGACCGGCGCGCCGGTCGCCGCCTCGCCCGCCGTCGCCACGATCGCAGTTCCGGGCGAAGGGCCGGTGCGCACGGTCGTCGTCGGCTCGTACGATGGGAACGTGTACGCGATTCGCGCCGATGACGGTACCGAGCTGTGGCACTACAAAATAAAGCCGCACCCAGGCGTCTCGTACGGCGCGATCGCTTCGTCAGCGGCCGTCGCCCTCGTCGTCGGCCAGCAGCGCGTGTACGTGGGCGGCGGGGAGACAATGTACGCGCTCGACGCTGCGACAGGCGGCCTCCTCTGGCAATTCGACGCCGGTACCGGCTGTACCACGTGCAGCCCGGCGGAAGAGCGCAACGAGATCCTCTCATCGCCGGCGGTGCTGCCCAGCCAGAATATGGTGCTCTTCGGCATGGACGTCAACGATAACGACCCCGGTAAGGGCGGCTTTTACGCCGTGTCGGCCATCACCGGCACGCTGATCTGGTACTTCGACGTCGAGACGGGCATCGCCTGCGTGCCGAACGATGATGATGAGGTGCGCCGTTTCGATGGCTATCACTCCGCGCAGGAGCTCGGCCTGCCGGCCGACTTCTTCGCCACGCGCGACGGCTGTGACTTCGACCGTACAGAGACCGGCTGCGGCAGCGTCTGGTCGCCGGTCAGCGTCGATCAAGACCGCAAGCAGATTTTTTTCGTGACGAGCAATTGCGATACGGACAACGATCCCAGCACGGCTGAGCCAGAGCCACCAATGCCTCAGTATGACGAGGCGCTCGTCGTACTCGACTACAATGGCGCGCCGGTGTGGAGCTGGCGCCCGCGCGAGGTGGACAACGACGACCTCGCGTTCGGCGCTGCGCCGAACCTGTTCTCGACGACCATCGACGGCAAGGATCGAGATGTCGTCGGCATCGGCGGCAAGGACGGCACCTACTACCTGCTCGATCGCGAAGGCAAGAGCGTGCGTACTGATAAGATCAAACCGTACTGGCAGCGCAAGCTCGTGCCGGGCGGCGCGATCGGCGGGATCACTGGCACGCCTGCCGTGATGAACGGCGTGATCTACATCGGCACCGCCATCGGCGAGTCGGAGGACAACTTCCAGCAGCCGTCCGCGCACGCGCTCGACGCGAGCACGGGCGACATCATCTGGCAGTCGGACAAAACGTTCCCGTACTTCGGTGGGACGAGCGCGATTCCGGGTGTAGTGTTCATGGGCGGCGTCGACTTCCGGATCCGTGCGATCGACGCGGCGACGGGCGAGGTCATCCAGGCGTATCCGCTGGGCGGTCTCGGCTTCTCGCAGTCAGTCGTGGTCGATGGCGTCCTGTACGTGGGGTCGGGGTTCGGCGCGCAAGCCGCGGTCGATTCCAATGAAGCTGAGTCGCTCGCTAAGGCGCCCGCCGGCGTCCTGGCTTTCTGCGTGGAAGGAGTCCAAGGCTGTGAAGCAGCACCAACACCAACTGATGAATAAGCCGCTTTGGTTAGGCGCGCTGGTCGTACTGGCGGGAGCGTTAATCGCGTTGGCTGCCTGCGGTGATAACAACGGTGGCAAGACCGTCGAGAAGCTGTTCAGCCCGCAGGGCAACGAGCTTGACGTCTACGATCTCGATACCGACGCGGCGACGGTCCTAATCGAATCGGCAAAGAACAACGTAAACGGGCAGGCCTGCCTGATGCCGGATGGCAGTGGCAACTTCCTGATGGCCGAGGACACGAACCAGCCGGACGAGCGCCAGGGCTGGGGCATCTTCTCGCCTGACGGCGTGCTCGTCGAAAAACTTCTGGAGCCGAAGACCACGGGCGAGGCGGAGCAGATCGAGCCCTCCGGCTGCGCGTTCGACTCGGAGGGACGTCTGTTCACCATCGACACCGGCACCGGCAGCTTTGACGCGACGGACGGCAAGCTGGTCCTCTATTTCCCGCCGGACTACAAGACGTCGTGTCTGCTGACCACCGAACTCCGTACCCCCGGCGACGTGGAAGTCGATGACGCAGGCGACGTGCTCCTCCCGGAGGCGGTGCCGCCGGGACGCGTGTTGCGCTTCGCCGGCCCATTCCCGGCCAGCGCGGATGAGTGCGACACGGTGAAGCCGGCGCAATCGACGTTTATCGAAGACACCGACCTCAATACGCCTCGTGGCATGGTCCGAGCTTCCAACGGCCACTGGTACATCTCGAGCGTGCTGCTGCCACCGGCGATCCGCGAGTACGACGCCGACGGCAACTTCGTGCGCGTCATCGCTGCGGGCGAGGACATCGGTAACCCGGCGGGCATCGCGGTTGCTTCGGACGGCACGATCTACTACGCCGATCTCGGTCTCGTCGAGAAGCCGCCGCCGGACTTCTTCGGCCCCGAGGAAGGCAAGGGCACCGTGCGCAAGGTGGCGTTCGACGCAAACGGCGAACCGTTGCCGCCGGTGATCATCGCGGACGGCCTCGACTACCCGGACTCCGTCTCGGTGCTCGCTGTCGCGCAGTAAGGACGCCACGGTCGCGAGGCGCATCGGCCCGCCGCCCGCCCGCGTCGCACACCGTAGGGGCGGGTTTCAAACCCGCCTGCCACCGCTCATCGCCGGCGTCGTAGGTCAAGAGCGGGACCGTTGCTCTACTGTTGACTGTCCGGCCACTGTGCCAACTTCGCCTGCAACGTCTTCGTCGAGCCGCTGCGCATAACGGTGAGCTCCACCGTGTCACCGACGTTCTTCGTGTTGATGTGATCCGCCACCTGCTGGATTGATGTGACAGCTTGGCCGTCGACCTTGGTGATCACGTCACCGCCTGTGGCCGGCGTTGAGCTCTGATTTGCATCGCTTTGTGACGCGTACGCGCCGTGCAACCCCGCTTGGTCCGCTGGACTTCCTGGCGTCACGACGAGCAGGTACAGCCCGGACGAGACCGAGAGGTTCAGCTGCTTCGCCAGCTCGTCCGTCACGTCTTCTCCCGCGATGCCGAGCCATGGGTGGCTCACCGTCTGACCCGCAAGCATGTTGGACAGTGACGCTTGCGCGGCTTTGCTGGGTATCGCGAAGCCGACACCGACGTTGACTTCCTGACCGGTCGGGTTCTCCAGGGAGGAGACAACGCCGATCACGTCGCCCTGACAGTCGAGCAGCGGGCCACCGGAGTTGCCGGGGTTCACGGGAGCGTCGGTCTGGATCATGTTCGGGATCGGCCGCGAGCCGTTACCCGGGTCGAATGTCCGGCCCAGGGCACTGACGATGCCAGCCGTCAGTGTCGCTTCAAGATGAAACGGATTGCCGATCGCCAGCACCGAGTCGCCCACTCGCACCAGCGACGAATCCGCCAGCGTCGCCGGCGTCATAGCTGCGTTCGCACCGTTCACCTGAATCACGGCGAGGTCGCTGCCCGGATCGCTCCCTACCAAATGGGCCGGCGCGCTGGTTCCGTCCGCGAACCGCACCCGCAACGCGCTCGCATTGCCAGCGACGTGGTAGTTGGTGAGGATATGGCCCTCCGTATCGAGAACAATGCCCGTCCCTTCGCCTCGGGTCTGCTGTGCGAACGGGCCGCTGTTATCTGACGCGATATCGATCGCGACGACCGACGGCCGGATCTGTTCGTAGATGTCCGCGGCGGAGAGGCAGCCTGAGTCTGTTACCACCTGTCCCGAGGGCCGGCTGCTGCTCGCGCCGTCTGTGGTTGCTGCCGCCGTCGCTGTGGCCTCCGACGCGGGCTTGCCACTCGAGTCGTTCGGCCAGGCCGCGACGACTCCGATTGCAATCGCGAACCCCACCACGGCGCTCGCGAGCGCGATGACTGCGACGTTTCGAATATTCATGGACATGTCCTGCCCCAGTGCTCTCCTCGGCGGCGCAAGCAGACGCGGAATGTTGACGCTGACTTCTATGCTGAGGATACGTCACCACGAACTGGCAAGTCGTTTCGAAACTGCGACATTCCCCGCCGCGCACCGGCACGCCTCGTAGGGG
>JBAROU010000164.1:0-7105 GCA_049642385.1 Dehalococcoidia bacterium
ATGAGCACGTACGCCGCAACGAAGCCGCCGATAAACACCAGATTGCTGCGTAATCCCAGGATAGAGGACGGCACCAGCAGCGACGACACGGCAAACAAGTAGTACGGGCTGTCCCAACCCCCGCTCAGAAACACGAGGCTGAGCGCGAGCGACACGTCGAGCAGGCTCACCACCAAGATATCGTCGATCGGGCGGCCGAAGGAGCTCCGGATGATGTCCCGCACACGCGGTCGGAGGAGCGGCAAGTACAGAGTTGCGGCGGCGTTCTGCGCGAACGTGCCCAGAAGCAGAATCGGTTCGCGCTGGACATTTGCTTTGGGCACAACGTCGAGCACAACGATCGTCGCCGCGACGCTCCACCCCGCCCAGCGCACTGCAAAAAGGAAGAGCGCCACGCCCGTCGGGCGCTCCCGCGCCCACCAGCGCCGGAGCTCCGCTCTCGCGTCGCGCGCCTTGTTCAGCGTCTGCGCATCCATTCGGCACCCTACGTCGATGGTCGAACTGTAACCGCGCCCCCAACAGCCCGTCAATCGCCCGCTGCCCTCCGCCGATAGGTCATCCGCACCACAAGACCAGCGCGCAGACCCAGTCACGAATGGTCCATTCGAGCCTTAGCAGCCTCGTTTCACGAGCGTACGGTGGTCGCAAGGAGACCAACGCAGATGGCCGTACAAACGCTTAGTCCGCAGCCATTCTACCGATCCCTTCTGCGCGGAAGGGACGGGCTCGTTGCGGGGCAGATCGGGGTGCGCACCCGCTCGATCGCGCTCCATGTGCTGACAGCTCTCCTGGCGCTGCTGGCGATCGGTCTATGGTGCTACCTCATCGCCCACGTCGTCGACACCTGGGACGGTGACACGGCCGACCGGCGCGAGGACGTGGTCGCCTACTACGCGGCGGGGCGATTGGTGAGCGAAGGCCGCGCCGTCGACCTCTACGACCCCGATGTGCTGGCTGAAACAGAGCACTTCGTCTTAGGCCGCCCCGCCGGCTGGCACAACGGCCTGGCGTACCTGAACCCGCCCTTCGTCGCCGCGCTGTTCCAGCCCCTCACCCACCTGCCGTACGGCGCCGCGCAAGCGCTCTGGTTCGCACTCGGCGCACTCGCAGTGGCCATATCGCTCGTCCTGCTCTGGCCGGAGCTGCGCCGCTTACCACGACGCTGGGCCGCCGTATTCGTCCTTGCCTCGTTCGCGTCCTTTCCCGTGTTCTGGTCGCTGCTGTACGGCCAGATCTCATCGCTCGTCCTGCTCTCGTGGGTGCTCTGCTATCGCTGGCTGAAGGACGGCCGCGAGCTGCCCGCCGGCCTCGCGCTCGCGCTCGTGCTGATCAAACCCCAACTGGCGGTGGTTCCCGTACTCTACCTCGTCACCACAGGTCGCTGGCGCGCACTGGCTGGCTTCGCGCTCGGGGCGATCGTGTTGGTCGGCATATCAGTGGCCCTCGTCGGGCCGCAGACAGCGCTCGTCTCGTACCCCATGTTCCTCGTAGAGAGCCTGCGTTGGAGCGACGAGTACGGCGTCGACCGCACGCACATGTTCGGCTGGAGCTCGTTCTTCGGATGGGCGCTGCCCGGCGCGTCGACGACAGGCCTCTTGTACCTCACGGGCGTTGCTTCGGCCCTCACGTTGTTTGCGGCGATGTTCGTCTGGCGTCGCCATCAGCGACTCGGCATCGGGGCGATGACAGTCTTCTCGCTCGCGGCGGCGACGATTCTGGTCAGCCCTCACCTCCATGCCCAGGATCTGCAGATACTGCTCGTGCCCGCAGCCCTACTGATCGCCCACCGACGCGACGCCTTCGCGCTGGCGGTGCCCGCGCTGCTCTTCCTCCTGATGCCGCTCGCATTGGCCTCAGTGAACTTGGTGACGCCGGCGCTGGCTGTCGCGCTCGGCATCATCACATTGAGCGCGGCGGGGGTGAGGATCCGCCCGCTCAAAGGTGCTCCGTCATGGCCGCACGATCGCAGGGTCGCCCTGAGCACTCAGGCGAGCTTGCTGCCCGTAGGAGGCCGCACTACCACTCCACCAGTTTCCAGATCTCGGGTTGCATGGTGCCGAGTCCGCTCCAATCTCAGCGAACATGCTCGCGACTTGCCGAGGTTGACCCTCCACCGCTGATATGGTCTACTAGGCGAGTTCGCAATCCAAGCGTCCGACCTCCGCCCGGGCGCCACTAGCACGCCCGAAGGAGGCTCCAGTGGCACCTAAGCTTCTCATCCTGCTCTCGTTCATGGTAGTGGCGCTGGCGTTCGCTACGCAGAGCGCCGCCGCGCTACCGCCGCCCACGTTCACCCACGGCGTCGCCTCAGGCGATGTGACTCCGATCAGCGCCGTGCTCTGGACGCGAGTCGCTCAGTCGTCGAGCCTCACCGTCGAGGTGAGCCGAAACGCCAATTTCCATTCGGGCGTCCTTCGTCGGTCCGTGGAGGCCCGCGCCCAGGACGACTTCACAGTCAAGGCGTTCGTTGCGCCACTCCTCCCAAATAGCACCTACTATTATCGCTTCAAGCGAGGCTCCGCCCTGAGCGAAACCGGCACCTTCCGAACGGCCGCCTGGCCGTTTCAGGCGAAGGACGTCCGATTCGCCTACTCGGGCGATTCGGATGGAGCGAAAGTCGGTGGGATACCGTTTTTCAACAACTTCGAGGTGTTGAACGCAGCACGTGCTGAAGATCCCGACTTCTTTGTCTACTTGGGCGACACCATTTACTCCGATTCATCGCTTCGCCCGGCCGGCCCGGCTACCACGCTGGATGAGTACCGCAGCTCCTACAAGGACAATCGCGAGTACCAGGCGCTCCGCGACCTGATGAAGGCCACGTCCGTCTATGCCATGTGGGACGACCACGAGGTACAAAACGACTACAACGGAGAAACCGTCGATGACGCTCGCTACGCCAACGGCACAGAGGCCTTCCTGGAATATATGCCTGTCCTGGAAATCAAGCTCCCCGACCCGGCATGCGAACACAACCCGTTGTTCCGCGTCTTCAGGTGGGGCAAGGACGTCGAAGTGATCATCCCGGATGTGCGCTCCTGCCGTAGCGCAGACGCCGCTCCCGCGTGTGTCAATGAGGTTGCCCCAGGCGTGTTCATCCCCGACCTGGCGCCGACGCTGCCCTCGTTCCTCAGGCCAGCCTTCGGTCTACCGGCCACGCCGCCAGCGGGTTGCTTGGACACCATCTTCGACCCGGATCGCACCATGCTCGGCAACGTTCAAAAGCGCGTCCTCAAGGCCGTCCTTGAGCACTCCAACGCCAAGTTCAAGTTCATCATGAACGGCGTGCCCATCCAGCAATACTACGCCCTGCCCTATGACCGCTGGGAAGGCTACGGCGCCGAGCGCAACGAGCTGTTGAACTTCATCCGGGACAAGAGCATCGCGAACGTCGTCTTCCTCACGACGGATAATCACGCCAACTTCAGCAACGAAGTCTTTATCGACCGGTTTGCCGACCCGGGAACGATCGCTTACGACTTCGTTGCGGGACCGATTGCCACGTTTACGCTCCAACAGGAGATAGAGTTCTTCGCCGCCAGCATCGGTGCGCCCCCGGCCGCGCTCGTTGCATCGTTCAACGGCGCCCTGGACCTCGTCGGCGTCGACTGCCGTGATCTCAGCCAGCCGGCGTATGGTCTCGTCGAGATAGATGCCAGCGCCGGAACAGCAACGGTCACATTCAAGGACGACACCGGCGCGACGATTCTCGACCAATCCACATCGGCACCCTGCTCGAAGACGCTTGGTCCCTGATCTCGCTTTGCGCTGACCGTGCTGGGAAGAGTACTGGGAACGTACTGAACTCCGGCGAGGAGTATTAGCTACACTGCCACCGCGGGCAACCGCCTCGCAACGAACCTGGGTGTGCGCCGCCCTCTGCTACACTTATATGAGACTTCTTGGCCTTCGTGCCCAACGTGGCCCCTGATAACAGGGGCCACGTTGTTTCCGTGCAGCACCACGTATCCTGCGACGCCTAGCAGCGCCACTCGAACCCTAGTACAATGCGCCGCCATGACTGCGGGTAGAGACCGTCACCATCCTCTTTACCGACCTCGTCGGATCAACGGAGCTGCTGCAGCGAGCCGGCGACGAGCAGGCGCAGCGCATCTTCAAGGCGCACCACCGGCTCCTACGCGAGGCCGTCCACGCGCACGGCGGCAACGAAGTGAAGTGGCTCGGCGACGGTCTGATGGTCGCCTTTGACTCAGCCCAGGAAGCCGTCCGCTGCGCGATAGCCATGCAGCGGGCCTCTCGCAGGCCAATGGCAGGAGAACGGTTGGAGCTTCGCGCCGGCCTGAACGTCGGCGAGGCGCTGGTCGATGAGAGCGACTACTTCGGCACGCCGCCAGGGGATTCGCGGCGATACCGGAAGATGGCCTGTGGATGTCGACCATGGCCGGGCTTACCTTGGCCTGCGCCCGGCTCAACCATCGCGAGGGCGCTCCTGCGCTGTACGAGACCCTCTCGCGCTGCCCCGAAGGTAATGCGAGCGCAGGCGATGCGGAATCCTATGGCCCGGTGGTGGGCTTTCTCGGCCAGCTCGCGACGGTGCTCGGGCGCTGGAGCGACGCCGAACAACATTTCCAGGCTGCGATTGAACTTGATGAGCGGATGGGCCACCGTCCAGACCTCGCACGGACGCAGCTCAACTACGCCGATATGTTGCTGCAGCGGGGAGAGCCGGAAGACGTCCAGCGCGCGCGTGCGTTACTATCGCAAGCGCTGGCCGCCGCAACCGACATCGGCATGGCGAACGTAGCGTCGGAGGCTGAGCGACTGTTGGGAGCCTGATGCCGGCACGGCGACTCTACTTCGAGATCGGGGTAGGCCGAGCGCGCGGTTACTCCCAAAGCACCTCGTAGATCCTGTGTTTGCCAGGCAACCCTTGTAGTTCGATTGCTCCGCGTTTCTAAAAAGGCGCTTCCTCGTTGAGCTCGGCCGAAATGTGGGACGCTAATATCTCACCTTCCCGAGCGACCGCAGAGAGCTTTACGGCAAAGTTGAGGGCCCGACCGAAATAATCGTCAGCCTCGCGAATCACCTCGCCGACGTGGAGACCAATGTGCACCCGCTGTGGTGATAGGGAACTCCAGCGGAAGGCAGCCCGGCACGCCTGTGGATAGTGCCGCTTCCACCACTGATGGCGGGAAGGATGTGGACCTCGCTTTCGTCCGCGACGCTGGCGTTGAGATCGGAGACTGCGTCGCTGCCGACGGCAAGAGCAATCTCGGGGCGAATGAGCCCGTTCTCGAGGAGACGATCGCGAAGACCCGGGTGCTGCCGGTCGAGATCTTCGATGACCTCGCGTAGCGTTGCGCCGGACACGCGGACGGTCTCAGCGCCGCCGGCGAGCGGCCGCAGAAGGGCCGGGATCCAGACGACGGTCATGGCCGCTTACTCTACGCCTTGCGTTGTCTCCAGGATGCGGCGCGGCGACATGGGAAGTTGCGTCTGGCGCACGCCCGTCGCGCGGTAGACCGCGTTGGCCATGGCGGCCAGCGGTGGCACGATCGGTACCTCGCCCACGCCACGAACCCCAAAGGGGTGGGTCGGGTTGGGCACCTCTACGATGATTGTGTCTATCATCGGCACATCCAGTGTTGTCGGCATGCGGTAGTCGAGGAAGCTGGAGTTCGCCATGCGGCCTTCGTCGTCGTAGTAGTACTCCTCGTTCAGCGCCCAGCCGATTCCCTGCACGGCGCCGCCCTGCATTTGTCCTTCCACGTACGATGGGTGGATCGCCGTGCCTGCGTCCTGGATCGCTGTGTAGCGTAGGACGGTGACCTTGCCGGTGTCCGGGTCGACTTCGACATCGACGATGTGGAGGCCGAACGCGCCCCCGACAAGGATTCCCGCGCTGACAGAGCCGCTCGCCGTCAGTCCCGGGCCGTTCGCCCCGACGACCTGGCTGGCGACCTCTTTGAACGCGCCTGACTTCTCGCCGCTGCTGAACACGCCATCCGCGAATTCGATCGCATCCACGTCGACCTGCCACACAGGCGCGAGGCGCTTCTTCATCTCCTCGATCAGGTTGAGGCCGGCCTTGTTCACGGCCATGCCCGTGCCGTACGTCGTCCGGCTGCCGGCGGTGACGTCGTTGTAACCGACCGCGTCAGTGTCGACAACCATCGGCTTGACATCCTCGTACGCGATACCGAGCGTCTCCGCGAGCTGCATCGCCAGTGAGGCCCGCGTGCCGCCGATGTCCGTGTTGCCCTCGACGAGGTTGACGGTGCCGTCCGGCTGCACGCTCACGTTCACGCTCGACCGCAGGCCCACGTTGAACCAGAAGCCGGAGGCGACGCCGCGACCGCGGTTCGCCCCTTCGAGCGGCGTGTTGTAGTGCGCCGAGGTCATCGCTGCCTCAACGCACTCCTCGTGCCCGATGCGCGCGAACGGCGCGCCGCCGGGACCGCGCGTGCCCTCGTGCGAGCTGTTCATCGCGCGTAGCTTCAGCGGATCGATGTTGAGCTTTTCCGACAGCTCGTCCACGAGCTGCTCCACCACGAACGAGGCCGCTGGCGCGCCGGGCGCTCGGTAGTCCTGCGTCTTCGGCTTATTCACGACGACGTCGTAGCCGTCGATCTTCACATTCTCGATATCGTACGGCGCGAACATCGCCATCGCGCCCATCGTCACCGACGAGCCGGGGAAGCAGCCGCCTTCGTACGCCATGTTGGCCGTCGCGGCGATGAGCTTGCCGTCCTTCGTGGCGCCCAGCTTCACCATGATCGAGGTACCGCCGGTGGGACCCGTACCTTCGAACACGTCTGTGCGGTCCATGTGCACCGCTACCGGACGGCCACTCTTCTTGCTGAGCAGCGCAGCCACCGGCTCCAGGTACACCGCGATCTTGCCGCCGAAGCCGCCGCCAATCTCGGTCGGCACCACCTTCACCTTCGAGATCGGGTGCGCGAGGATATCGGACGTGTCCTTGCGCACCGGGAACGAACCCTGGGTGGCCGTCCAAATCGTGAGCTGGCCATCCGGGTTCCACATGGCGGTAGAGGCCTGCGGCTCGATGTAGCCCTGATGCACCATCTTGGTGCGGAACTCGCCTTCGACCACCTCGTCGCACTCAGCGAAGCCCTTCTCGATG
>JBAROU010000181.1:0-13214 GCA_049642385.1 Dehalococcoidia bacterium
GAAGAGCGGTCTAGCGGGCCATGAGTCGTGTGCCAGTCACGACCGTTATGGCTAATCTAGGCCACCAGCTAGTTCCGGCTTGGAAAAGGGTTGGCATCTGTCGGGAAGCCCCTGCTATACTATCAACAGGAGTAGTCCGATAACACATTCAGCGACACACTAGGAGAGCGCTGAAGACGCAATGGCGTTACTGACCGAGAAAATCGCCACCCTCAAGCTGCAGCCCCCTCTTTCTGTCCCCAGCGGAACCAGTGTACGTGAGGTTATCGGCCGAGTGCAGGCCGACGACGCCGGCTCTGTGTTGGTGCTCGACGGCGAGAAGCTGGTCGGCATCATGACCGAGCGCGACGTCCTGATGAAGGTCGTCGCGCGCGACGTCGACTCGAGCGCGCCTGTGGACCAGTTCATGACCCCGAACCCCCGGACGCTCAGCCCTAACAGCACGATCGGCGAGGCGATGGCCCTGATGGGGCGCGAGGGATTCAGGAACGTACCCATCATCGATAACGACGGAGCGATCGGGCTGATTCGCATCCAGGACATCATCGACTTCCTTGCGGAGTCATTCCCGGAACAGGTAATCAACCTGCCGCCAAGGCCACACCAGAAGATGACCACGGCGGAAGGAGCCTAGAAGGAAGCCTCATGAGCGAAAAGGAAGGCGCCGTTCAAGAACTCGATCGCGTGACCATCCGCTTCGCCGGCGACTCCGGCGACGGCAGCCAGTTGGCCGGTCAGCGGTTCACCAACACGGCGGCGGTCTTCGGCAACGACGTCAGCACCGTCCCTGATATCCCGGCTGAGATCCGTGCCCCGGCGGGTTCGCTACCGGGCGTCAGTTCGTTCCAGGTCAGCTTTTCTAGCTACGACATCTACACGCCCGGAGATGAGCCGGACGTACTTATGGCGATGAATCCGGCAGCCCTAAAAGTGCACCTGCCGGATCTCATTAAAGGTGGCACGATCATCGTCAATTCGGACGAGTTCACGGAAGCGAACCTGCGCAAGGCCGCATACGAGCACAACCCGCTCCAAGATGGAAGCCTCTCGGGCTACCGCCTGATCGAGGTCCCGATCACCAGCTTGAATCAGCGCGCGCTGAAGAATAGCGGCCTCTCCACACCGCAGATCGACCGCTCCAAGAATATGTTTGCGCTTGGCCTCATGTTCTGGCTCTACGAACGTCCACTGGAGCCGACGCTGCGCTGGATCGACGACAAGTTCGCGAAAAACCCGCAGGTCGCGCAGGCAAACGCGACGACCCTCAAGGTTGGCTACAACTTCGGGGAGACAGCAGAGCTGTTTCCCATCCACTACCGGGTGCGCAAGGCAAACCTGACGCCGGGCCACTACCGCAACATCACCGGCAACGAAGCGACAGCGTTGGGCTTCCTGGCCGCGTCGCGCCTGGCTAACCGGCCGCTCTTCTACGCCAGCTACCCGATTACACCCGCCAGCGATATCTTGCACGAGCTGGCGAAGTACAAGCACTTCGGCGTGAAGACCCTCCAGGCGGAGGACGAGATCGCGGCCGTCACGGCGGCCATCGGCGCTGCGTTCGGTGGTTCGCTTGGGCTCACGGGCACAAGCGGGCCAGGACTGGCGCTCAAGAGCGAGGGGATCGGCTTGGCGGTCATGACGGAGCTCCCGATCGTAATTATCAACAGTCAGCGTTCGGGCCCGAGCACGGGCATGCCGACGAAGTCGGAGCAGGCGGATCTGCTACAGGCCATGTTCGGTCGCAACGGCGAGTCGCCTGTCGCCATCGTCGCGCCGGCCTCTCCCGCAGAGTGCTTCGAAATGGCAATCGAGGCCTTCCGCATCGCGACGCGCTACATGGTGCCAACGATCTTTCTCGCCGACGGTTATCTCGCGAACAGCTCGGAGCCGTGGCGCATCCCTGATCTAGGCGACCTACCACAATTCGAAGTGAACTTCGCGGACGACCCCGAAACGTTCCAGCCATACGCGCGCGATCCGCGCACGCTTAGCCGCCCATGGGCAGTCCCGGGCACGCCGGGCCTCGAGCACCGCATCGGTGGACTCGAGAAGTCGCACATCACCGGCAACGTGAGCTACGACGGCGAGAACCACGACCGCATGGTGGCGTACCGAGCCGAGAAGGTCGCGCGCATCGCGAACGACATTCCTGACCTCGAGGTCATCGGCGAGCAAGAAGGCAACCTGCTGGTCCTCGGCTGGGGCAGTACCTACGGCGCAATCCTCTCAGCCACGCTGCGAGCCCAGGAGCACGGGCAGTCAGTCTCGTGCGCGCAGCTCCGCTACTTGAACCCCTTCCCTCCGAACCTGGGCGACGTGCTCGCGCGATTCCAGCACGTGCTCATCCCTGAGCTGAACCTCGGCCAGTTGCGCATGCTCGTGCGGGCTCGCTACCTGGTCGACGCCGTGGGGTTGAACAAGGTCACCGGTCGGCCGTTCATGATCCGTGAGATCGAAGAGAAGATCGAGGAGTTTGCACGAAGCGAGGTGGCTGTCTCATGACAACGGTAGCTCCAGGCGACAGGCCTCAGCTCGCCCGGAAAGATTTCGTTTCGGACCAGGAGGTCCGTTGGTGTCCCGGCTGCGGAGACTACTCAATCCTGGCGCAGACACAGAAGCTGATGCCGGATTTGGGTGTCCCGCGCGAGAACGTCGTGTTCATCTCAGGCATCGGGTGCAGCATCCGGCTGCCGTACTACATGAACACGTACGGCTTCCACACGATCCACGGCCGCGCCCCCGCGATCGCGACGGGACTCAAGGTCACACGACCCGAGCTCCAGGTCTGGGTCATCACCGGTGACGGCGATGGCCTGAGTATCGGGGGCAATCATCTGCTCCACGTCCTCAGGCGCAACGTAGGTGTAAACATCGTTCTGTTCAATAATCGTATTTATGGACTGACTAAGGGGCAGTACTCTCCTACCTCTGTTGTGGGCCAGGTGACGAAGAGTTCTCCCGTGGGCAGCATCGATTACCCTGTGAACCCGGCATCGTTCGCGCTCGCTGCGGGCGCTACGTTCGTCGCGCGCACGCTCGATAACGATACCCGCCACTTGATAAGCACGCTGGAGCGCGCGGCACAACACAAGGGCACGTCCTTCGTGGAAGTGTTTCAGAACTGTGTCGTGTACAACGACGACGCCTTTGCAGACTTCGCCGACAAGCCGGTTCGCGCCGACCGCACAATCGAGCTGGAGCACGGCAAGCCACTGGTCTTCGGCAAGGAGAATAACTACGGCATCCGCCTGAGCGGAGTTACGCCGGAGATCGTCCAGCTGGGCAACGGCGTCAAGGAAGAAGATCTCATCGTGCACGACGAGCACCGCGACGACCCCACGATGGCTTTTGCCCTAGCCCAGATGGAGTATCCTGAGTTTCCGGTACCCCTCGGCGTCTACCGAGCTGTCGAGCATCCGACTTATGAAGACCTGCTCAAGCAGCAGGTCGACGAGGCCGTCGCACAGCGAGGCGAAGGCGACATCGCGGCCCTCTTTTCAGAGGGCGACACCTGGACCGTCGAGTAAGACGGAGGGCATCCATGATCTGCCCCGATTGCCAGACGGAGAACCTTCCCGGCGCAGACGTGTGTGAGAGCTGCGGCAATGACCTCCGTAGCCTGGATATACCGTCCGGCGACGATGCCTTCTCGTCCCATGTCTTGAACGACCACCTGGGGGAGATAGGCGTTGAGCAGACGCGCAAGGTGGCACCGGGCGACCCGGTAGCGCTGGCCATCCGCGTCATGCAGCAGCACAAGACCGAGTGCGTGCTCGTCGAGGAGGGCTCCAAGGTCGTTGGCATCCTGACCGAGCGCGACATCCTGCTCAAGGCGGCAGGTGTCAGGGAAGACCTAAACGCTGTCGCTGTGCGCCAGATCATGACACCGGATCCCGTCATCCTACGCGATGAGGACACGATCGCCGTTGCGTTGAACAAAATGTCGATCGGGGGCTTCCGCCATATCCCCCTTGTAACGGATGGGCGGCCACCTCGCGTGGTCTCCATTCGCGCGCTCTTCGCCCACATTAGCCCTTACATCACAGGCGAACTGACTCCCAGCTAGCGGATCGAGGTGAAAGCCTAGGTCTTCTCTGCCAGCACTTCGCTTAGCCACTCGCGCAGCAGCTCGAACAGCTCGTCGCGGCATTGCATGAGCGTGTGGTCGGCGCCGGCGTAGAGGACGAGGCGTCTCGGCTCTTGCGCACGATCGTAGATATCCTGGCTCGCGGCGCAATTGAGCACCACGTCTGCGGTTCCGTGAACAAGGAGGAGCGCCGTGGGCGAGAGTCGCTCGACCGTCCGGGTGCCGTAGAGTTGGGGTGAGAGCGCGGCGACGCCGGTCACGAGATCCGACAGCTCTCCCGCCTTAATCACCACAGCCGCGCCGAAGCTATGCCCGACGAGCGCGACACGCTGAGCGCCCAGGCCCTTCAGGAACGAGACCCCACCCAGCACGTCGAGGACGCACTCCTCAAACTCGCCGGGCTGGCGGTAGTGCAGTCGCAGGCTGCTCATGCCGTCGAGCGCGTCGGGCGACGCAAGCGCCGCGCCCAGGCGCGGGTAAAGCCCGCCGGCGGGGCCGTCGAAGCCGCCCTGCGCACCACCGACGCATATCACCGCAGCAGATTTGCCTTCGCAGGGGTGGAGCACGGCAGATATCTCACCGCGAGTGCTGTTAATGAGGACGTCGAACGAACCGCCTTCTCGTTCGCGCGCGGCGACGCCCAGGATCGAGAGCTCGAGATCGCCAGCGAGGTCGCCGCCATTCAGGGGCGTGCCTGACACGAGGAGTTACTTTGCGCCGGCGCGGTGGCGGTCGACGAAGCGGCGGAGGCGGCGCATCGCCTCTTCGAGTACGTCGAACGGCTCGGTGTAACAGATGCGCACATGCCCGACACCGAACTGTCCGAACGCCGAACCGGGCACCACCGCTACCTTCTCATCGACCAGCAGGCCCTCAGCAAACGCCTCGTCCGTAAGGCCGGTGATGCGCACCGATGGAAAGCAATAGAATGCGCCGCGGGGCTCGAAGCAGGTCAGCCCCATGTCGTTCAGCTCACGAACCACCATCTGGCGACGCCGGTCGTACTCGGCTATCATGCCGCGCACGTCCTCTTCGCCGTTGCGCAACGCTTCCAGTGCGGCATACTGCGCAGTCGTGGGCGCTGACATCATGATGTATTGATGCACGCGCATCATCGCCTCGGTGAGATCGACGCGGCCGCACGTGTAGCCGAGCCGCCAGCCGGTCATCGCGTACGCCTTCGAGAAGCCGCCCATGAGCAGCGTGCGATCGCGCATGCCGGGGAGCGCCGCGAAGCAGGTGTGCTCCACGCCGTAGACCAGCCTGTCGTATATCTCGTCCGAGATGACAAATAGGTTGTGCCGTTCGGCCACCTTCGCGACGGCCTCAAGGTCGGCGCGCTCCATTACTGCGCCGGTCGGGTTCGAAGGGTAGGCGACGAGGATCGCTTTGGTGCGCGACGTGACGCTCTCCTCTAAGTCCTGAGCGCGCAGCTTGAACTCATGCTCGGCCGAGGTAGGCACGGGAACGAAGACCCCACCAGCGAGCATCACAGACGGCAGGTACGCGACATAGTACGGGTCGGAGCAGAGCACCTCGTCACCCGGGTCGAGCAGGGCGAGGGTAGCGAGCAAGATCGCCTCGCTCGACCCAGCCGTTACGATGACTTCCGACGCGGGGTCGTACTCGATGCCGTAGAGGCGGTAGACGTGCTGGGCAATCGCCTGGCGCAGCTCGATCAGGCCGTAGTTGGATGTGTAATGGGTTAGGCCCTCCTCAATCGAGCGGATAGCGGCCTGGCGGATGCCCTCCGGCGTCACGAAGTCCGGCTCGCCCACGCCGAGCGAGATCACGTCGTCCATACTGGAGAGCAGGTCGAAGAACTTACGGATGCCGGACGCAGGCAGGCCCTGCACGTTCTGCGAGATGGCGCCTCGGTGGGTTACTCCTTCGTGGGTGGTCATACCAACACTATTCCTGCCCAGAGATCGTCCGTTGGCACATACGATAGCAGAACACGCCGGCCATCACGCAAGGCGACGAGGAAGCCGATGCGGTCGTCCTCGCGCCACTGGTTCACGATCATATCCACATCGGAGCGTTGTCCCTCGATCTCTACCCAGAGCGGGCGCTCGGCGTAGCGCTGCCCGGCGTACGCCCCCACTTGCACCTCGAAAGCGCGGAGCCCCTTCAGCTCGCCGGGCGGTGGGGGGCTGAGCTCGTCGCTCACAGCTCCGGGCGCTGCGTGTGCCACGCCGTCGCCTGCTCGTAGGCGTGGGCTGCACGCAGCAGCGTCTCTTCATCGAACGGGCGGGCGATGAGCTGGATACCGACGGGGAGCCGCTCGCCGGACGGGCCATCGACGAAGCCCGCGGGCACCGAGATGCCCGGCAGGCCGGCGATGTTGAGCGGCAGCGTGAAGACATCGCTCAGGTACATCTGGAACGGGTCGTCCAACTTCTCGCCCAGCCGGAACGCAGGCGTCGGCGAGACGAGCCCAAGCAGCACGTCAAAGCGCTCAAATGCGGCGTCGAACTCGCGCCGGATGAGCGTGCGCACCTTGAGCGCCTTCAGGTAATACGCGTCGTAGTAACCGGAGGAGAGTGCATGCGTGCCGACCATGATCCGGCGCTTCACCTCATCGCCGAAGCCGTACTGACGCGTCTTTTCCATGTTCTCCCACATGCCATCGCCGTCGTGGTACGCGTAGCCGTACTTCACACCGTCGTAGCGGGCGAGGTTCGCCGACGCTTCGCTCGGGGCGATGATGTAGTAGCAAGCGAGCGCATACGGCGTGCTCGGTAGCGAGACACCCCACTCGACCTGCGCGCCCAGCCCTTCGAACTGACGTACCGCCTCGGCCGCAACGCCACACACGGCCGGGTCCAGGTCGTCCGGCAGGTACTCGCTCACCACGCCGATGCGCAACCCACGGATGTCGCCGGTGAGCGCCGCCGCGAAGTCCGGCACCGCAACCGGCGCGGAGGTAGCGTCGCGCTCGTCGTGGCCAGCGATGGCGTTCAGCACGAGCGCCGCGTCGCGCACATCTTTCGTCAGCGGGCCGATCTGGTCGAGCGAGCTGGCGAACGCGACGAGGCCGTAGCGACTCACGCGTCCGTACGTGGGCTTGAGGCCGACGACGCCACAGAGCGACGCGGGCTGGCGGATGCTGCCGCCCGTGTCAGAGCCGAGCGCGGCCACAGCCTCATCGGCGGCAACCGCGGCAGCTGAGCCGCCCGACGAACCGCCGGGCACGCGGTCGAGCGACCACGGGTTGTGCGTGGGGAAGAACGCCGAGTGTTCGACAGAGGAGCCCATCGCGAACTCGTCCATGTTCGTCTTGCCTATGAACACTGCCCCCGCCTCGCGCAGCAGCTCGACGACATGGGCGCTGTAGGGTGGCACAAAGTTCTCAAGGATCTTCGAGCCGCACGTGGAGCGCACGCCGCTCATGCACATGTTGTCTTTGATCGCGATCGGGACGCCGGTGAGCGGGGCGCCTTCCCCGCGCGCGATGCGCTCGTCGGCCTGGGCAGCCTGATCGAGCGCCAGCTCGCCGGTGACCGTGATGTACGCGCGGACACGACCGTCCACCGCCGCGATGCGGTCGAGCACGGCGCGCGTCAACTCCTGCGAACTCAGCTCGCGCTTCGAGAGGAGTTCGTGGGCTTCGTGCGCGGTGAGCTCGTGGAGCGGCGATCCCGCGGAGCGCGCGCCGGTCATTCGAGAACGGCTCGAACGCGGAACGCGTCGCCTTCGATGTTGGGCGCGTTCGCCAGCGCCTCGTCGCGCGAGAGCGACGCCTTGGCCTCGTCGTCGCGCATCACGCTCTCCAGCGTCAGGGGGTGAGAGGTGGGAGGCACGCCTTCGGTGTCGAGCTGCTGGAGCGCCTCGAAGTGGTCCAGTATCTCGGAAAGCTGCTCCCTGAACTTGACAACGTCGTCATCGTTCAGCCTGATGCGAGCCAGGTGTGCGATATGCAGCACTTCCTCTCGCGTAAGACTCATGGCGTCGCTCCTGGGGGTTGCTGAAGCGAGTATACCACGGTCGCATCTCAGGCCGAAGCGAACTTGACTTCATTGTTCTCAAGAAACGCCCTTGTTACGATTCTACGAGCGGGGCAGAAGGACGAAAAGACAATGACATGCGCCCCTGGCGCACGACCGGCCAGCCGATCGCCCACCACTGGTGCGCCGGCAGGCGCGACAAGGAACGCCAGCATCTTACGTTGCGCCAACAGCTCTCCGGCCTCCCCATGAGTTAACCCATGGCCAATAACGACCACCTCCACCGCTTCCTGCTCTACCGCCAACGCCAGCGCAAAAGCAATGGCAACGGCAAGATGCCACGCTGGCTGATCGTGTTGGGCGTGCTTGCCGGGTTGTTCGTTGTCGGGCTGAGCGTCGCGGCTGTCGGCGGCATCGCTGCCTACCAGAACTGCGTGTCCGACTTGGAACCGCCGGACCAGGCGATCGAGAAGCTGCCGAGAGGCGGCGCCCGTATCTACGACCGCAACGGCGAGCTGCTGTTCGAGTATCTCAACCCCGAGTACGGCCGCCGCGACCCGGTGCCGCAGGACGAACTCTCCTGGTGGCTCTCGGCGGCGACGATCGCGACCGAGGACGCGAGCTTCAGGGACAACCCGGGCATCAACATCAAGGGTCTTGGCCGCGCCGCCTGGGAGAACTTCTCGCCGTTTGGCAATACGCCGGGCTTCCTCGAGGGGACCGGGGGCAGCTCGATCACGCAGCAGTTAGTCAAGAATGTCTACTTCCCGCCAGAGGAGCGCGCAAAGCGCTCGGTTCAGCGGAAGTGGAAGGAAGTCTGTTACTCAATCGAGTTGACGCGCGATAACGACAAGGAGCAGATCCTTACCTGGTATCTCAACCTCATCTCCTACGGCAACATCTACACCGGCGCCGAAGCGGCCAGCCAGGGGTATTTCAACAAGTCCGCACGCGATCTCTCGCTCGGTGAAGCGGCGCTGCTCGCCGGGATCCCGGCGAGCCCGACGCGTTACGACCCGATCAACAACTTCGACGCCGCTCGCTCGCGCCAGCTCCACGTACTCGAGAGGATGCAAGCGGAGCACTACATCACGGCAGAAATGCGCTGGCTGGCCGCTGCCGAGCCGCTGAAGATTCACCAGCAGCGCTTCCCCATCAAAGCGCCGCACTTTGTCTATTATGTCGTGCAGCCTGAGCTCGACCGCCTCTTCGGTGAGGAGGCGAAGTACCGCGACGGCCTGGAGGTTCACACCACACTCAACCTGAAGTGGCAGCGGGAAGCCGAGCGCATCCTGGAGGAACACATCTCCGCCAACGAAAGTTCGTACGATGGGCACAACGGAGCCTTCGTTCACATCGATCCGAAGACTGCCCAGATCATCGCTTACGTCGGCAGCCGCGACTTCTTCAATAAGGACATCAGCGGGGAGAACGATATGGCCGGTGCGCTCAACTCGCCAGGTTCGTCGTTCAAGCCGTTCACGTACCTGACACTCTTGAAAGAACGCGGATGGGGTCCGGGCTCGTACCTTCTAGACACGCCGTATACGTACGTCGACGCCGCCGGGTCGTCCTTCACGCCCTGCAACCCCAGCGGTTGCGGCTCGTTCCAGGGTCCAATCACGGTCCGTGACGCGCTGGGTAACTCTCTCAACGTGCCGGCCGTAAAGTCGATCCTATACGCCGGCGTGCAGAACACCATCGCCCAGGCGAAGCTGATGGGGCTGACGTCGCTCGACCGGCAGTTCCTGGGGCCGGCGCTCACCACCGGAGGCGGCGATGTCCGGCTTGCCGACATGGTGTACGGTTTCACCGTCTTCCCCAACCTGGGTGTGCTCAAGGGCGTCGAGACATCGCTCGACCTACCGCCCGGCAACCGCGCGCTCGATCCCGTGTCCATCGTGCGGGTAGAGGACCGAAACGGCGACTTACTGTACCCGCTCGTCGACGGTAAGCCGACGGAAGAGCCACCCCTGCGAGAAGAGCAGGTAGCGCCACCGCAAGAAACCTACATGGTCACCGATATTCTCGTTGACCCGAACGCGGAGTGCATCATCTTTGGCTGCGGACGCCTGAGCATTCCAGATAACCGACCACTGGCCGTGAAGACCGGCACCAGCGCGCCGTACGAGACGCGCGGCCTCACGGGCGATACGTGGTCGATCGGTTACACGCCACAGATCGTCGCCGGAACCTGGTACGGCAACGCGGACAACCGACCGATCGGCTACCAGCCCAGCAGTACGACGGTGTCCTGGCCGGTGCTCCAGGAGTACCTAGATCTCTACTTGCGCGACAAGCCCGTCGAGCAGTTCACGAAGCCGGACGGCCTGGTTGAAACGGAAGTCTGCGTGCTCTCCAACTATCCACCAACGAAGGACTGTCCGCTCGAGACACCGACGGACTTCGTAAAAGAGGACAACCTGCCGGACGGGTACCTTCAGCAGCTTGATGGCACGGCACCGCCAGACGATCAAGGACAGGGCGGTCAGCAGTTTCAGGGCGACGACCCGCTCTGGGACATTGCTGAGGTCGACACGAGGAGCGGCCTGCTCGCAAGCAACCTAACGCCTCCACCGTTCCGGAAGCGCACGCTCTACCTCCACCTGCCTGACGGCACCTCCGCGTACGAAATCGGGCAGGCGCAGGAATGGGTACAGCGGCTCGGAGCTGCGCTTGGTGGCGCCCCCAAGG
Organism: Dehalococcoidia bacterium; assembly: GCA_049642385.1. Taxonomy (GTDB): domain Bacteria; phylum Chloroflexota; class Dehalococcoidia; order DSTF01; family RBG-16-68-14; genus JBAROU01. Next base: position 10,729 of record JBAROU010000181.1, read on the forward strand.
ACGCAACGACACAAAACGACATCCCGCCGCAGTTCCGCAACGTGCAGCTGGCGATCACCATTCCCGCGAACGGCGCCCGGGTCACGCAAGGCATTCTCGCCATCACCGGACGCGCGACGTTCAACAACAACGGCTTCTACCGCCTGGAGGTCAAGAACTCCCAGCTGCCCGGCAGCAACCAGGTCGTTGCCCAGAGCAACCAGCCCGTTACCGACGGCATGCTAGGGCAATGGGACGCCTCGCTTGCGCCACCTGGTCGATACGTCATCCGGCTCATTATCATCGACAGGATCGCCGGCGAGAGCTCGACCCAAGTCACCATCGATCTCATTCCAGCGCCGCTCCCGCAACCCACACCAGGACCGCCTGGCCCAGGGCCGCCGGGCGTGGGACCGGGCGGCGGCGGACCGCCGGGGCAGAACTAGCACCGGCGGTCTGAGCGCCCAGGGCTGTTCCTTCGGCTCCAATGCGTGATAATGACAGTCGAGCGATGGCGCAGGCCATCACCGATGTATGGAGCACGCTGAGGAGCCACCAGACAACGGCCAGGGCGACGGTGCCCAAGACCAAGACGGGGGAGAACGCCGCAATCCGGCAGCCCCACGGCGGGCTTCCTTCACCCCGAACTTGGAGTTGCGCGAGATCCGCAAGGGCACAAAGCCCGGCTCCCGCTACGTTCGCCTTGCCCCGCGACGCGAGCAGCCGTTCCGGCGTACGTCAGAGGGCGAATACCAGGCGACATCCGTCGCGACGCAACCCCGCAATGCCCCCGAGCGTTTGTGGCGGGGTTTCAAGCGCATCATCGTTGGGGCGCCGCTGGCGACGGCACAAGCAGAAGAGCAAAAGATTTCCAAGACGAAGGCGCTCGCCGTCTTCTCCTCCGACGCCCTATCTTCAAGCGCCTATGCAACGGATGAGATCCTGCTCGTGCTCATCACGGCGGGAACTGGCGCGCTGACGCATTCGATTGAGATTGCCCTCGCGATCGGCGCGCTCCTCGCAATTGTAACCTTCTCGTATCGACAAACGATCCGGGCCTACCCTAACGGCGGCGGCGCATACATCGTGGCGAGAGAGAACCTCGGCAACGCGCCTGGGCTCACCGCCGCGGCGGCCCTCTCTGTTGATTACGTCCTCACGGTATCCGTGTCGATCGCTGCCGGCATGTTCGCAATCACGTCGGCCTTCCCGGAGCTCCACGATGAGCGCGTACCAATTGCGATCGCCATCGTCGCGTTCATCACGTTGGCCAACATCCGCGGCATCCGTGAATCTGCCACGATCTTCGCGATACCAACCTATGCCTTCATCATCGCCTTTGCCGTTCTGCTCATCGGGGGATTCGTCCGTCTCATCATCAATCCGGACCTCCAGGCGGATGTCGCGCCGTCGGCGGTCCAGGCGGGCACGGCGTCACTGACGCCTTTCCTCCTCCTCCGCGCCTTCAGCTCCGGGTCTGCGGCTCTCACCGGTGTGGAAGCCATCTCCAACGGGATCCCCGCTTTCAAGAAGCCGGAATCAAGAAATGCCGCCACCACGCTGCTCATTATGGCGGCGGTTTTGACTACGTTCTTCATCGGCCTCACCATCCTCGCCCATGAACTGGACGTTCGCCACGCTGAGCGCATCTCCGTGCCCGCCCAGATCGCCAAGGCCGTCTACGGAGAAAACATCATCTTTTACTTCATCCAGGGCGCCACCGCCCTCATCCTGCTCCTCGCGGCCAACACCAGCTATGCTGACTTCCCGCGTCTCTCTTCCATCCTCGCGAAGGACAAGTTCCTCCCGCACCAGTTCTCGTTCCGCGGCGACCGCCTCGCGTTCTCCCACGGCATCATCGTCCTCGGCATCGCCGCGTCGGTGCTCTTGGGCGTCTTCCAAGCCGACGTCGATAAGCTCATTCCCCTCTACGCGTTCGGCGTGTTCGTCTCGTTCACGCTCTCCCAGAGCGGCATGGTGCTGCACTGGCTCCGGCTCAAGGAGCCCGGATGGAAGCAGAGCATCGTCATCAACCTCGTCGGCGCCGTTGCGACAGGAATCGTCGCCATCATTGTCGGCGCGACTAAGTTCGGCATTAGCGCGCACGAGTTCGGCGCAGGCGCATGGATCAGCATGGTCATGATGGCGGCCTTGGCGTTCATGTTCTGGCGTATTCATGGCCACTACCAGCGGGTGGCTGAGCAGCTCACGATCACCGAAGCGCCCGAACTGCCTCCTGCGCCGGCACCGGCATCAGCGCGGGTACCAACTGACCCAATGCGCGCGCGCGCCGTTGTCGTGCCTGTCGATGAGTTGAACAAGGCCACCTTGCGCGCGCTGGAATACGCCTGCTCTATCTCCGACAACGTGTCCGCAGTGCACGTGACGGATGAGCTAGAAGACGGCGAACAGCTCCGCCGCCGCTGGGAAGAACTGGCGCCGCGCACGCCTATCGTCGTCATTGAATCGCCCTACCGCTCCTTCATCGCGCCGATGCTCGCTTACAT
>JBAROU010000191.1:0-26686 GCA_049642385.1 Dehalococcoidia bacterium
AGGGAGAGGGGCCGGGGGTGAGGGCAATGTTCAGACACCCAACAGCCGCGACGCGAGGGCCGTTCGGAGGTAACATTCGCGGTGCGATTAGCCAATACAACCGCTTTGATCTCCCCCACGTTCCTGCCGCTACAATGGGTCTGCCATGTGGGATTTCGGCCAGGCCGACGTGCTTGAACCCGAAGCGATCGGCGAGCCAGGCAAGCGCAGGTTCCGGCTCAAGGTGCTGAGCGGCACGGAAGCCGCTTCGCTCTGGCTCGAGAAGGAGCAGCTGGCCGCGCTCACCGTCGCGATACGCCAGCTCCTCGAGCAAACAGGCGAAGCCGTCGGCTCCGAGCAGGAGCCTGTCCGCGCCCTCGATCAGTTTCCGGACCAGCCAAAGGTCGATCTCCAGATCGGCCGGCTGGGCATCGGCTACGATGAGCAACAGCGCGTCGTAGCAATCTACGCCTACAAGCCTGAGGAACCGGAGAACGCCCCTCCGACGTTCTCCTGCCACCTCTCGCGTGGCCAATGCCGGACGTTCGCAGACCAGGCGGAGGAAGTGATCGGGAAAGGCCGCCCGGCCTGCGAGCTGTGCGGCGGACCCGTCGACCCGCAGGGTCATATCTGCCCGCGCCAAAACGGCCACTCGAAGCTGCCGATCTCACTCGAATGAGCGACGAACAACCGCCCATACGCGCCTTCGGCGACAACGACGGCGACCTGCGCCACCTCAATGGGCGCACGATCGCGTTCATCGGCTACGGCAACCAGGGGCGCGCGCAGGCGCTCAACCTGCGCGACAGCGGCATCGCCAACATCATCGTCGGCACGCAATCGGACGAGTCGTTCACGCAAGCGGACGCTGATGGATTTCTAGTCAGCGCGGTCGCTGAGGCGGCCGAGCGCGCGGACGTGCTCTTCCTCCTCGTGCCCGACGAAGTGCTGCCGGACGTGTTCGCCGCGAGCATCGCGCAGCACCTACAGGCGAAGGACGCGATCGTCTTCGCCTCGGGCTACAACCTGACGTACGAAGGCGTCGCCCTGCCCTCGAACGTCGACGTGCTGCTGCTCGCGCCGCGCATGATCGGCCGCCAGCTACGCAAGCTGTACGAACGTGGCGAGGGGTTCTACAGCTACGTCTCTGTCGAGCAGAACGCAAGTGGCAACGCCTGGCCGCTCGTTCTCGCGCTCGCCAAGGGCATCGGCACGCTGCGCCTCGGCGCGTTCGAGCTCTCCGCGCGCGACGAGACGCTGCTCGACCTATACGGCGAGCAGGGCTTGGGCGCGCTAATCGGGATGCTTTACTTCACCGCGCTGGACGTCGGACTCAAGGCGGGCATCCCGGCCGAGGCCTTGATCCTCGACCTGTATCTCTCAGGCGAGATGGCGGAAACGTTCGAAGCAATGGCCGAGTTCGGCTTCGTCGAGCAGTCGCGCCTGCACTCGCTCACCAGCCAGTACGGCGGCATGACGCGCAGCATGCGCGTCGACCGCGAGGCCCTACGCAAGCACCTGGAGAGCGCGATCGACGAGATCAAGAGCGGCGCCTTCGCGAAGGAGTGGGCGGCAGAGCGCGCGTCAGGCTACGAGAACTTCAATCGCTTCCGAGAGCTGGGCCGCCAGGCGAACCCATTCGAGCCCATCGAACAGCGCATCCGGGATGCGCTCAAGGAGGCACAAGCACGCCGCGAGACATCCGGCTGAACAACCTCCACCCTCACCGCCAGCGCGAACGCAGTACCATCGAAATAACAACTGAGGCTAAGGAGGCGTCTCATGGCTAAGGTCACTGTTCAATACCTGCCCGACTACACCTACAGCCAACTGCTCACGGCTGGCCACCATTCGTTCGTCGCGGACGAGCCGCCGGAGTCCGGCGGTGAGGACCTCGGCCCGAGTCCATACGAGCTGCTCCTCTGGGCGCTGGGCGCCTGCACGTCGATGACGCTGCTGATGTACGCGCGGCGCAAGGGCTGGGATGTGGCCGATATCTCGGTCCATCTGACCCACGACCGCGTCCACGCGCAGGACAGCGAGGACGCGGAGGAGGGATCGGGCCGCGTCGACCGTATCCGGCGCGACATCTCCGTGCGCGGCCAGCTATCGGAGGAGCAGAAGGAACGTCTGCTCGAGATCGCAGGTCGTTGCCCCGTGCACAAGACCATCGTCAGCTCTCCGCAGGTCGAGGACACGATCATCGTTGGCGAATGAGGAGCCCATGGCGAGCCGTGTGCTAAGATCGAAGCGTACACGGACGTCCGCGAGCGGCATTCGAGCCGATACTTACGCAGGAAGCCTTCGATGCTAGCGAGCCCCGCCGTCACCCCCTGCAGCGTCCGCCGCCTCGGCCTCGTCGACTACCAGCAGGCCTGGGACGAGCAGCGCCGCCTCGTCGAGTTATGTCACGGCGATGGCCTCGCGCGACTGCTGCTACTAGAACACCCACCGACCTACACCTTCGGCGCGCGCGGCAAGCAGGAGCATCTGCTCGCGTCGGAACGCGCCCTGGCGCAACTCGGCGCGGCGGTCTACCGCGTCGACCGCGGCGGCGACGTGACGTTCCACGGCCCCGGTCAGCTCGTCGCCTACCCGATGCTCGACCTGCGAGCGTGGAACCAGGGGCCGTCCTGGTACGTGCGCTCACTCGAGCAGACGATCATTGACGCGCTGGCATCGTTCGGCATCTCCGCACGCCGCGAGCCCGGTCGCCCCGGCGTGTGGGTCGGCGCAGGCAAAATCGCCGCGATCGGCGTACGTGTCTCGCGCGGCGTGACGAGCCACGGCTTCGCGCTGAACGTCGACCCCAACCTGCGCTTCTTCTCGCATATCGTGCCGTGCGGCTTACCCGACATCTCGGTGACATCGATGGCGCAAGAGCTGGAACGAGCGCCGGATATGGACGTCGTAATGGACGCTATTAGTGACGCCTTCGCGCGCGTGTTCCCGGTCGAGATGCAGGAGACGCCGGTCGCAGCGGCAGCAGCAAGATAGACGCAAGATAGACGATGGAAAGCACGATCATCCCGCTCACCGAACGCACCATAACCGCAGACAGGCCCGCGAAGCCGCCATGGCTCAAGGTGCGCTTCCCCGCCGGCGATCGCTATCAGCGCATCAAAGGCCTGCTGCGCCAGAACGAGCTCCACACCGTCTGTGAAGAGGCGCACTGCCCCAACATCGGCGAGTGCTTCAACAACGGCACGGCGACGTTCATGATCCTCGGCGACATCTGCACCCGCGCGTGCGGCTTCTGCGCGGTCACCACGGGCCGCCCGCACCCGGGCGTCGATCGGCTCGAGCCGTACCGGCTGGCGAAGGCCGTGCGCACGCTCGGCCTCGACTACGTGGTGATCACCTCGGTCAACCGTGACGATGAGCCGGACGGCGGCGCCAGTATCTTCGCCGGTTGCATCCGCGCCATCCGGCGCGACAACGCCAACTGCCGCGTCGAAGTGCTCATTCCGGACTTCATGGGCAACTGGGACGCCCTCACCACGGTCGTCGAGGCGCGCCCATTCGTCCTGAACCACAACGTCGAGACGGCGCCGCGACTGTACGGCCGCGTGCGGCCTAAGGCGCGCTATGAGCGTTCGCTCGAGCTGCTGCGCCGGTCAAAGGAACTGGACGCATCGCTGCTGACGAAGTCCGGCATGATGGTCGGCCTGGGAGAAGCGCCGGAGGAGATCTTCGCTGTGATGACAGACCTGCGCGCCGCCGGTGTCGACATCGTCACGATCGGGCAGTACCTGCGTCCCAGCGCCCGGCACCTACGTGTCGAGCGCTACTACCCGCCCGATGAGTTCGCGCCGTTCGTCGAGAAGGGGCGCGAGCTGGGCTTCCGGCACGTCGAGGCGGGGCCGCTCGTGCGCAGCTCCTACCACGCGCACAAGCAGGCGGGCGTGGAGTCTGCGCTGGGGGGAGGCTCCTCGTGACGAAGTACGACGTCGCGATCATTGGAGGCGGGCCGGGCGGTTACGTCGCCGCGATCCGCGCCGCGCAGCTGGGCCTGAGTGCCGTCGTGATCGAAGAAGACCGCGTCGGCGGGCTGTGTCTCAACTGGGGTTGTATCCCTAGCAAGGCGCTGCTCTGGAACGCCGAGCTGGTCCACCTCTTCCGCGACGCCGAGGAGTTCGGCATCACCTACGACGCGCTCCACATCGACATGGGGAAGGCGATCGACCGCAGCCGACAAGTGGTCGATCGCATGGTGAAGGGCGTCGCGTTCCTGCTCAAGAAGAACAAGGTACCGGTGGTCGCAGGACGCGGTCAGCTCAAGAGCGCCAACGAAATTCTCGTGCAGCCCACGGGCGATATCGTCGAGGCGGAGCACATCATCATCGCCACCGGCGCCCACGCACGCTCGCTGCCCGGCGTCGAGATCGATGGCACGACCGTGATCACCACGCGCGAGGCGTTGGAGGTACGTCAGCCTCCGCAGTCGGTCGTGATCGTGGGCGGTGGGCCAGTGGGCGCGGAGTTCGCCTACTTTTGGCGCGCCTACGGCTCTGACGTGACCGTCATCGAGCAGCTCGACCATCTGCTACCGCTGGAGGACGAGGACGTCTCTCGCCAGCTCGAGCGCGCCTTCAAGCAACAGCGCATCGCCTACCGAACGGGCGCGAAGGTGAGCGGCATCGCCACCTCGAACGGACGCGCGGAGGTATCGGTCTCTGCCAACGGCCGCGACGAGCAGTTTTCGGCCGATAAGGTACTGATCGGAATCGGTATGACTGCGAACACCGATGGCCTTGGTCTCGAGGAATTGGGCGTGGAGCTCGAGCGCGGCTTTGTGCGCATCGACGACGCCATGCGCACGAGCGCACCGAACGTCTACGCCATCGGTGACGTGACGGGCAAGCTGATGCTCGCCCACGTCGCCTCGGCGCAGGGCGTCACGGCGATCGAGCAGGTCGCGGGCAAAGCACCGCCGGCGCTCGTCTACGAGAAGATGCCGCGCTGCACGTACTGCCAGCCGCAAGTGGCCAGCCTGGGCCTGACCGAAGCGCAGGCGCGCGAACGCGGCCTGGAGGTGAAGACCGGCACGTTCCCCTACCGCGGTAACGGCAAGGCCGTCGCGATGGGGCGCACCGACGGGCTCGTCAAGCTCGTGACTGACGCGAAGACCGGCGAGATCGTCGGCTATCACCTGATCGGGCAGGACGCGACGGAGCTGCTCGCCGAAGCGTCGCTGGGCAGCGTGCTGGAGGCAACGCCGCGTGAGCTGGGCTGGGCAGTACACGCCCATCCCACGCTGTCCGAAGTTGTGAAAGAGGCCGCCCTCGCCGTGGACGGTGAGGCGATTCACTTCTGGACGGAGTGATGACACAGCTCGTGGACAAACCCGAAAGTCGCTGGAGGGACAGACCTTCAGGTCTATCCGGCCCTCGAGGAAACGGGGTAAGAACAAGATAAGATGACACAGCTCGTGGACAAACCGAAGATGAAAGAGCTCGATCGCGCGCAGCGTATCGACCTGCTGCGCCAGATGATGCTCATCCGGCGCTTCGAGGAGAAGGCGGCGGAAATGTACGCCCGCCAAAAGATCGCCGGCTTCCTCCACCTCTACACCGGCCAGGAGGCCGTCGCCGCCGGCGCGATCGCCGCGCTGAACGACGACGATCCGATCCTGACCCACTACCGCGACCACGGCCATGCGCTCGCCCGTGGCATCGAACCCGGCCGCATCATGGCCGAGCTGTTCGGCAAGGCTACGGGTGTGAGCGGCGGCAAGGGAGGTTCGATGCACCTGTTCGACGCTGAGCGCGCGTTCCTGGGCGGCTACGCGATCGTCGCGGGCCACCTGCCACTCGCCTGCGGTGTCGCGCTGGCGAACAAGCGATTGGGCAACAACAAGATCGTGCTCTGCATCTTCGGCGATGGCGCCGTGAACGAAGGTGAGTTCCACGAGTCACTCAACCTCGCCGCCGTCTGGGAGCTGCCGGTGCTCTTCATGTGCGAGAACAACTTCTATGGGATGGGCACCGACATCCGGCGCGTCTCCTCAGTCATCGAAGTGTACAAACGCGCCGAAGCGTATGCGATGCCCGCCGAACAGGTCGACGGCATGGACGTCCTCGCGATGTACGAGGCGACGCAGCGCTACGCGCAGCGTGTGCGCTCCGGCGCCGGCCCAGCGTTTCTTGAGGCGATCACGTTCCGCTACCGCGGCCACTCCATGGCTGATCCGGAGTTCTATCGCAGGAAGGAAGAGACGGCGCGCTGGCGCGAGTTGGACCCGATCAAGAGCTTCCGCCAGCGACTGACCGCAGACGGCTACCTGGACGACTCGGCGTCGCAGGCGCTGGAGGACGAAGTCGAGAAGATTGTGGATGACGCCGCGCGTTTTGCGGACGAAAGTCCGAGCCCGACGCCCGATGCGCTGTACCGGAACGTCTATCGGGAGGCGCCCTAGCCATGCCCGAAATGACGTTCCGCGAGGCTCTGCGCCAGACGCTGCAGGAGGAGCTAAGCGCGGACGAACGCGTGATCCTGATGGGAGAGGACATCGGCGCGTACGGCGGTTCGTACGCGGTGACCAAGGGCTTTTTGGAGGAGTTCGGCGAGGAGCGCATCCGCGACACACCGATCTCCGAGTCCGTTATCGTCGGCTGTGGCATCGGCGCAGCGATGGGCGGCTTGCGCCCCATTGTCGAGCTGATGACGATCAACTTCAGCCTGCTCGCCTTCGACCAGATCGTGAACAACGCGGCGAAGATCTCCTACATGTCCAACGGTCAGCTGCACGTGCCGATGGTGATCCGCATGGCAAGCGGCGCCGGCAGCCAGCTCGGCAGTCAGCACTCGCACAGCCTCGAAGGCTGGTACGCACACATCCCGGGCCTGAAAGTCGCCGTGCCTTACACACCCGCCGACGCGCGCGGTCTGCTCCTCACCGCCTGCCAGAGCCCTGACCCTGTGATCTTCATCGAGCACACGGCGCTCTACAGCCGTAAGGGCGAGGTGCCGGACGATGAGGTCGCCATCCCCTTCGGTCAGGCGGAGGTCTACCGTGCGGGCAACGACGTGACCCTCATCGGGTACTCCGGCAGCGTCTATCAGGCAAGCGGCGCCGCCGACCTGCTCGCGGAGCAGGACGTCGAAGCGGAAGTGCTCAGCTTACGGACGCTGCGCCCGCTCGACGTGGAGGCGATCGTCGCGTCCGTACGCAAGACACACCGCGCTGTCGTCGTCGAGGACGACTGGAAGTTCGGCGGCTTCGCCGGGGAGATCGCCGCGATCATCATGGAGCAGGCGTTCGACGAGCTCGACGCGCCCGTCGCCCGCGTCTGCGGCGCGGACGTGCCGATGCCCTACGCCAAGCAGCTCGAGCAGGCGGCGCTTCCCAGCGAACGCCAGATCGCGGACGCGGCGTTGGCACTGATGTAGGAGGCAACGAGATGATCTCAGAAGTCGTCATGCCGCAGATGGGCGCCGACATGGAAGAAGGCACCATCGTCAAGTGGCTGAAGAACGAGGGTGATCAGGTCGCGCGCGGCGAGATCATCGCCGAGATCGAGACCGACAAAGCGAACGTAGAGATCGAGGCCTTCGACTCGGGTATCTTTCGTAAAGTGCTCGCGAACGAAGGCGATACCGTGTCCGTCGGCGAAATCATCGCTGTCATCGCTTCGCCAGACGAAGACGTCTCGCAGTACGAGAACGGCGCGACGGCGGCCCAGCCCGTTCAGGCGAAAGCTAAGCAGTCGAAAGCTCCGGCCAAGGCCGCCCGTGGAACCTCCGCCGCGGAGCCAGCCGAAACGCCGGAGGCCGCCACCTCTGCGCCGGCGCCACCGCGCACAGACGGCCACGTACGAGCGTCGCCCGTTGCGCGCAAGCTGGCAGAGGAGCGCGGCCACGATCTTGCACAAATCGAGGGCACTGGGCCGGACGGGCGCGTCGTGCGGCGCGACGTCGAGGCCGCGATCGAGGGCGGCGCGGCCAAGCCAGAGGCAGCGCCCACCACCAGGCCCGCCGCGACCGTCGGCATGAGCAAAATGCGCCAGACCATCGCACGACGCATGGCGCAGAGCAAGCGTGAGGCGCCCCATTACTACATCACGCTCGATATCGACATGACGGAGGCAGAGAAAGCCCGCCACCAACTCAACAACGCCTACCACCGCGACCTGCACGTGAGCGTGAACGACCTGATCGTCAAAGCCACGGCCAAGGCGCTTGAACATCACCCGATGTTCAACACCTGGTTCGTCGATGGCGAGATCCAGCGGCACGACGCGTTCAACATCTGCATCGCCATCGCGCTCAAGGACGGGCTGATCGCACCGGCGATCCTCGACTGCGGGGCCAAGAGCCTTGCCGAGATCTCGCAGGCGAGCCGTAGTCTTGCCGAGCGCGCGAAGTCAGGCAGCCTCAAGCCCGAAGAGTACACGGGCGGCACGTTCACGATCAGCAACCTCGGCATGTACGAAGTCGAGACGCTGATCGCGATTATCCAGCCGCCCCAAACCGCGATCCTGGGTGTGGGCGGCGTGCGCGAGGCGCCCGCCGTGCGTGACGGCGAGATCGTCGTCGCCCAGCTGATGAAGGTGGCCCTCTCCGCCGACCATCGCGTGACCGACGGCGCGCAGGGCGCCCAGTTCCTCCACGAGTTCCAGCGCTTCCTGGAAAACCCCATTGCGCTGCTGATGTAGTCCAGACCAACCCTCGGTTCCCTCCCTCGTTCGGCTCGTGTAGCCTGAGAGAGACCTCATGCCAGCTATCACTGTGCGCGAGCTGGTCAAGCAGTTCCCGCCGGACATCCGGGCGGTGGACGGCATTGACCTGGAAATCCCAGAGGGCCAGGTCTTCGGCTTCCTGGGTCCGAACGGTTCCGGCAAGACCACCACCGTCAAGATGCTCACCACGCTGCTTCGCCCAACCAGCGGCTACGCTGAGGTCGCCGGCCTCGACGTGACGCGCCACCCAGGGGAAGTGCGCGAGCGCATTGGCGTGGCACTCCAAGAAGCGGGCCTCGACGACAACCAGACCGGCCGTGAGCTGCTGGAGCTGCAAGGGCGCCTGTACGGCCTGCCCAGCGTGGACGTGCGCGAACGGGCGAACTACCTCCTGCGCGTGGTCGATCTGTTCGATGACGCCGGTCGGCGCATCAAAACCTACTCTGGCGGCATGCGACGCCGCCTCGACCTCGCCGCGGCGCTGATGCACCGTCCGCGCATTATCTTCCTCGACGAACCGACGACCGGCCTCGACCCCATCAGCCGCGAGGCAATCTGGCGCTACGTCCGCGAGCTAAACACGCAGGAGGGCGTGACCTTCTTCCTGACAACGCAGTACATGGAGGAGGCTGACCGGCTGACCCACAACGTGGCGATCATGAACCTGGGCCGGATCGTTGCGCAGGGCTCTCCTGCCGAACTGAAGGCTTCGATTGGGACGGACGTGGTCACCGTCCACATCGATGGCGGCGATGGCCAGCTCGCGCGAGCGCAGGACGTCCTCGGCCAGTTCGACGGTGCCAGCGAGATCAAGGCGCTGCAAGACTCGATTGTGATCTACGCGAGAGATGGACGGCGTGCCATTGCGCGCATCGTTCTGTTGCTGGACGATGCGAACGTTCAGGTCGGCGAAGTCTCGCTCACGCACCCTACGCTGGACGATGTCTTCCTCCGCAAGGCTGGCCAGCACATCGCTGACGAGGGGCAGCCGGAGACGCCGGAATGAGCCGCTTGGTCCGTCATTCGTATTACCTGACCATTCGCGCGTTGCGGGAGACGCTCCGTCAGCCTGCAGTAGAGATCACCAACATCTTCATCCCGATGTTCTTCTTCGCCGTCACGGTCGGCGCGATCGGCGGCGTCTCCGCCCGCGCTTTTGGAGTGACGAACTTCCTTGGCTTCCAGATGCCCGTCGCCGTGCTCCAGGCGGTCGCGGGCGCCTCTGGGAGCGCCGGGCTGGGCACGGTAACCGACATCGAACGCGGCTACTTCGACAAGCTGCTGCTCACCCCGACCCCGCGCCTTTCGCTCGTCCTCGGGCGCCTGGGCGCCGACTGCGTGCGCTCGATGGCGCTCACGGCGATCATCGTGATCGCGGGTCTGCTCACAGGGTCTGGCATGGAGTCTGGCGTCGGCGGTGCGCTGCTTATCGTCGCGATGGGCGGGCTGTTCGGACTCGCCTATGCAGGCATCGGCATGGCGATCGCGTTGCGCACCGGCAGCGCGCAGGCGGCCCAGGCGGGGTTCCTGGTCTTCTTTCCGTTGCTATTCCTTTCGCCCGCGCTCGCGCCAAAGGAAAATTTCGCCCCCTGGCTGGAGTTCCTAGCGACGATCAACCCGATCACGTACGTTCTCCAGGGGATGCGCGGCCTCGTGCTCGATGGCTGGGACCCAGGTTCGCTCGCCGGGGCGTTCGCAGCAATCTTTGGGCTCGCGGCGTTCACGCTGTCCCTGACGCTCGCAGCGATGCGTTCGCGCGTGGGATGATGTGGTAAGCGATGGAGGAGCCCACAACGCCCTCCGAGCCGGAGGACGTTCGTCGTACGCGTACGGCGCGCCGGTTACGGTATGTGTTCGCCCTCAAGGCGGCGGATGCGTTTGCTCAGCTCGGGCAGCATCGCGATGCCGATGTTGGGGTTGGCCTTGAGCTCGGCGGTGAAGTCCCAGCCGGTCATCACCAGACACTCGGTATCATCCATCGCGGTGAGCGTGGCGGAGCGTGGGTAGCCGTCCAGCAGTGACATCTCGCCGAACGAGCCGCCCGCGCCAAACTCGCCGAGCGATTTGCCCTCCTTGGTCATGCTCACGTTGCCCGAGATCACCATGTAGAACGCGACACCGCGGTCGCCTTCGGTCACAATTGCGTCGCCTTTCTTGTACTTGCGCAGCACCACGCACTTCCCGATGCGCTTCAGGTCGTCGCGCTCGAGGCGAGAAAACATCCACACCTTGGCCAGCTCGTCTTCGTAGGCCATCTTCTTCCTCCGTAGCCATGTGACGTTGACGTTGTGCCGCGTATTCTAGCACGGCACCGCGCAGCGATACCATCTATGGTCAGGCCTCGATACAATGAGAACACATGAACGCTACTCAGCGCGTCCGCCGCTCCGCCCGAGTCACCTGGACCGCTGCCCGCATCTTCCGAGGCTATCGCTGGCTCAGCTGGCGCGAGCGTTTCCTGCCGAAAGACGAGGCGCAGCGCCGTCTGTCGGCGCGCCACCGCAAGAGCGCGCGCCTGATCTTCGAGACGGCAACCGAGCTCCAGGGGTTGCTGATCAAGACCGGGCAGATCATGGGCGCCCGCGCCGACGTGTTGCCTGACGAATACGTCGAGGTGCTCTCCAAGCTCCACGACGCCGTGCCGCCCAAGCCGTACGCCGTCGTACGCCGCGTGGTCGAACGCGAGCTGGGCGTCCCGATCGAGGCGGCCTTCGCCCAGTTCTCACACACGGCTATCGCATCCGCGTCACTCGCCCAGGTGCACCGCGCGCGCCTGCGCGACGGCAGCGATGTCGCGGTGAAGGTCCAATATCCAGAGATCGAAGAGATCGTGAAGGTCGATCTCCAAAACCTGCGCTTGCTTGGGCGCGTAGCCAATCGTGTAGTGCGCGACTTCGACTTCGAGCCGATCATCGAGGAACTCGGCGCGAACGTGCCGCTCGAGCTTGATTTCATCAACGAGGGACACAACGCGGAAACGACGGCGCGCAACTTCGCCGGCCACTCGGAGATCGTCATACCGCGCATCGATTGGGAGCACACGACACGGCGCGTGCTGACGATGGAGTACGTCGAGGGGATCAAGATCACTGACCTCGCCGCCCTGGAGGCTGCCGGCATCGACCGACAGGCCGTGTACCGCCTCGTCGCGGACAGCTACGTGAGCCAAATTTTCACGCACGGCTTTTTCCACGCCGACCCGCACCCCGGCAACCTCTTTGTTCAACCGGGCCCGAAGCTCGTCATCGTCGATTTCGGGCTGACGAAACAGCTCCCGCCGACGTTCCTACGCGGGTTCGTCCGCCTCACCACATCGCTCGTCACCCAAGACAGCGCCGGCCTGGCGCAGGCGTTCCGCGACTTGGGCTTTCAGACCCGCCACGCCGACGACGGCGTCTTCGAGACGCTGGGCGAAGCGATGATCACGCGCCTCTCGCGCAGCGGCGAGTTCAACCACGACCGCCAGCTCCTGATCGAGTTCCAGCAGCGCATGCTGCGCGTCCTGCGCGAGAACCCGGTCGTGCGCGTTCCTGGCGAGTTCTTGCTCATCGGGCGCGTGATGGGTCTGCTCTCAGGGCTTGGCGCGAGCTTGGGAGCCGACGTGAACCTGCTCGATGTGTTGGGAACGCAGGTGCAGAGCAAATCGCATGATGAAACAGCGGCCGAAGTGTTGCGTGACGAGGCAGGTGAGTTGAAAAGCCCTTCGGACCGCGCTACACTTGAACACCCGTAGGGCCCGTCACCACAGGGCACACAACTTGCGAGGAGCGGGAGTCGACGGCCATGCCCTGTGAAACGCACCAGCGGCTGGAGATCATCAGCCAGCCGATCAACAAGCAAGACCCTCAGGTTCGCATCCTCAACTGGGACGAAACGTTTCTCGGCTTTGACCTCAAGGCCGCCGAGATCGAAGCGCAGCGCTGCATTCAGTGTCCCGCCGCGCCTTGCCAGGACGCGTGCCCGGTGGGCAACGACATCCCCGGCGCGTTCCGCTTGCTCGAACAGGGGAATGTCATCGCTGCGGCGGACAAGTTCCGCGAGACGAGCAACCTACCCGAGATGTGCGGCCGCCTCTGCCCCCAGGAGCGCCTGTGCGAAGGCGCGTGCGTCGTCGCGTTCGCCATCCGGCCGGAGAGCTTCGGCACACAGCCGCCGGTCGCGATCGGCAAGCTCGAGTCGTTCGTGACCGACTACCAGCGCCAGGCGGAGGGCGGCTACCCGATACCGGAGCTGCCGCCGGCCACGGGCCGCCTGGTCGGCGTCGTGGGCGCGGGTCCGGCGGGAATGGCGGCGGCGGAGGAGCTGGCGAAGCTGGGCCACAAGGTAACGCTCTTCGACGCGTGGCCTGAAGCGGGCGGCGTGCTGCTCTACGGCATCCCGAACTTCAAGATGCGCAAGGAGATCCTCGACGAGAAGCTGGAGTACCTGTGGAAGCTGGGCATCGAGTTCAAGGGCAACACATACGTCGGGCGGGACATCACGCTCGACGGTCTGTTCGAGCAGGGCTACGGCGCGGTGTTTCTCGCGCACGGCGCCAGCCTCGGCAACCGCCTCGATGTGCCGGGCGTCAACCTGCCCGGCGTGATGATGGCGACGGAGTTCCTCGTGCGCGGCAACCTCAGCACGGAACTGCTGCCGGAGCACCTGCGCGCGCCACTCCCGAAGGTAGACCGCGTGCTCGTCATCGGCGGCGGTGACACCTCGATGGACTGCGTGCGCACGGCCGTGCGCCTTCACGCGAAGGAGGTCACGTGCGCCTACCGCCGCACCGAGGCCGAGCAGACGGGCCGCGTGGAAGAACGCATCCACGCGCGCGAGGAGGGCGTTCGATTCGAGTATCTGGCCTCGCCAGTACGGCTGGAGGCGACACCAGAGGGCCGTGTCGCTCGCGTGCACTTCGCGCGAATGGCCCTAGGGGAGCCCGACGAATCGGGTCGGCGCCGGCCGGTGCCGACCGGTGAGGAGTTCGACGTTGACGCCGATCTCGTCGTCCTGGCGATCGGCTACGAGGCCGATGGCCAGGTGGTTCGCTCGGACGACGGCATCGCCACGAACCGCTCGCTCGTCTCGGTCGACCCGGAAACATTCCAGACGAGCCGTCCTGGTGTGTTCGCGGGTGGCGACTGCGTGAACGGAGCCGACCTGGTCGTCACCGCTCTCGCGGACGGCCGCAGCGCCGCCGCGGCGATCGATCAGTACCTGGCGGGCCTACCCAAGAAGGGTTCGACCGCCATCGTCGGCGTCCGCTGACTATTTTGTGGGACACCTGCCCGCCGGCAGGCGGGGGCTTTAGCCTGTCCTATTTGGATCCTTTTCTTCGCGGGTCAGGCTTTAGCCTGACACCCGACAGCAAAGCTAAGTAGGCCGGGCGGCAGCAGGCTTTAGCCTGTCGATCGGTTCTACGGCTCTCTTCGGTCTGAGCCAGGCGCCAGCCAGCGCGTGTAGCTCCAACGTGTCCTACCGTTGCGAACCATTCTCATGTAGGATCGTGCTGCTATGGAACCCCAGATCCAGTACACGAAGACGGCAGACGGTGTGAGCATCGCCTGGGCCGAGGCTGGCCAGGGCCCTGCGCTGCTGTTTTGCACCTTCACTCCGTTCTCCCATGTCCAGGAACAGGTCGCCGTGTATAGGGAGTCCTTTGAGGCATTCTCTCGATCGTTTCGGCTGATTACCTTCGACGCACGCGGCACCGGCATGTCGGAGCGTGACGTTGCGTCCGTGTCCGCCGAGACGCTCCTGTTGGATGCCGAAGCGGTGCTTGATGCCGCGAAGCTCGACCGCGTCATCGTGAACGCGGACGGCTCAAGCATCCTGGCAACTTCAACGTGCCTCCGTCTCGCGATCCAGTCTCCCGAGCGAGTTACACACGTCATTCTCGATGCTCCGTTTGAGAACGCACGGGAGTTGGCAGACACACCCTTCGGCCGGACAAACCTGGCGTTAGCGGAGTTGGACTGGACGGTCTACACGCAGACGCTCTTTCGGGTCCTGCTCGGCTTGAGCGCGTCCAACAACATGATCGAATCATACGTTGTAGCGGTTGGCGGCTGGGTGGACCCGATTGTCGGCGTCCGGTACATCCGGGAGTGGGAGGCTGTAGACCTGGGCGACCTCCTCCCTCAGGTGCGCCAGCCAACTCTTGTCACCCGAAACGATCCGTTTTTCGTCCCTGCCCGCTGCTGTCAGCGCGTCGCCGCGAAGATCCCGGGGGCACAGTTCCGCCAATACTCGGACCCAACCTGGGCTCAGATGGCTGAGCTCATCGGCGACTTCGTAGGGCAACCCACAGCCCCGACGCCGCAGGACGCCATTGCCGCCTCGCCCCTGCGCACGGTGCTCTTCACCGACATCGTCGGCCACACCGCGATGATGCAGCGCCTCGGTGACGACGCTGGACGCGGCGTCCTGCGAGAGCACGAGCGGATCACGCGCGGGGCGCTGTTGGCTCACGGCGGCACCGAAGTAAAGACCGACGGCGACAGCTTCATGGCATCGTTCGCCTCCGTCTCGGCCGCGGTGGAGTGTGCGATTTCCCTTCAGCTCGCCTTCGCGCAGCACAGCACAAACGCGGACGAACCGATCGTCATCCGGATCGGACTGAACGTCGGCGAACCCATCGAAGAAGACGGCGACTTTTTCGGATCGGCGGTCATTCTCGGAGCTCGCATCAAAGATCAGGCCAAAGGCGGTGAGATCCTGGTCCCGCAGGCCGTGCGCCATCTACTCTCTGGGAAGGGATTCCTGTTCGCGGACCGGGGCGAGGTGGTGCCGAAGGGTTTCGAAGAGCCGGTGCGGCTGTACACGGTCCGGTGGGGCGAGGAGAACGTCGGCTAGGGGACTGCCTTATGCCTCTCCTTGCCCACCCGCGCGCTCGTACCACACCACGCCATCGTCACGGAACACGCGCAGCCTGCCTTCGTACACGGCGTACTCCAGGTGCGCGAGCGTCTCGCTCACGGCGGCGCGGCGCATCCACGGCGAGAAGCTGTCGTAGCTACCGATGGTCCACTGGATGCCCGACGCGACGTCGTAGGCTGTGGCGCGGCCATCGCCTACGACCGCGAGCATATCGTCCAGCCGCTCGTGATGGTGCTCGACGATCTCGACCAAGCGACCCTGGAGGTCTTTGAACGAGTGCTCGTGCGCGGGTAACACGTCGTCCACCTCCAGCGGCTCGAGCCTTTGAAGCGACGCGATGTAGTCGCCCAGCGGGTTGCCCATTTGCTGCGGGTGCAAGCCGACGTTAGGCGTGATCGTCGGCAGAACGTGATCTCCCGTAAGGATGACGCGCTGGGTGCGCTCGTAGAAGCAGAGGTGCCCCGGCGAATGGCCCGGCGTCCACAAAACCTCGAACCGGTAGAGCCCGAAGTCGAGCGTCTCGCCGCCCCAGAGCACCGCGTCCGGCTCGATCGGCACGACGTAGCCG
The DNA here is from genome assembly GCA_049642385.1 of Dehalococcoidia bacterium. GTDB lineage: Bacteria > Chloroflexota > Dehalococcoidia > DSTF01 > RBG-16-68-14 > JBAROU01. The sequence continues at coordinate 16,090 of JBAROU010000191.1, forward strand.
CGCACGGGCATCGATGAGGACTGCAGCTCTTTGACTTCGCTCTCCGGAACGCCGTGCTCGCGCAGCCAGCCGGCCATGCGCTCCAGGAGCTGGTCCGGCTCCCGATAGCGACTTCGGATGAAGTCGCGCTCGCGCTGGTGGGTGATCACCTGTGCGCCGCAGATCTCCTTAATACGACCGGCGAGCCCGTAGTGGTCAGGGTGGACGTGGGTGACCAGCAGGCGCTTGATATCGTCGAACGTGAGGTTTACCTCACGCAACTCGCTCTCCAACGCTTCGAAGGCCTCTGGCGTGTTCCAGCCGCAGTCGACGAGCGTGTAGCCGTCGTTTCCAGGGATCAAATAAGGCAGCACCCAGCCCAATGGGTTGTTCGGGATGGGCACCTTCAGCTGATACATCCCCGAGAGCACTTCCGTCGGCACGAATCACCTCCAGGGCTTCGCTGTGAGCTCAGCCGAAACGGCTCCCCGCCCCGATGCGGGACGGGCGTAGTGTAGCGTTTCCTGTACTTCTACTGCTTGACTTAACTGGCTTTCGCCTCGGCTTGCAGGTCGGCCTCCACCATGATGCGCACCAGCTCCTCAAAGTTCACCGTCGGCTGCCAGCCCAGCTTCTCGCGCGCCTTCGTCGCGTCCGCGAGCAGGTGGTCGACCTCGGCCGGGCGCATGAATTGCGGGTCGGAGCGAATGTGATCCTCGTAATTCAGCCCAACGTGCCGGAACGCGAGCAGGGCGTACTCATGCGGGCTATGCGCCTCGCCCGTGCCGATGACGAAGTCGTCCGGTTCGGGCTGCTGGAGCATCAGATGCATCGCGCGGACGTAATCGCCGGCGAAGCCCCAGTCGCGCTTCGACTCCATGTTGCCCATCACGAGCTCTTGCTGCTTGCCGAGCTTGATGCGCGCCGCGCCGAGGCTGATCTTTCGAGTGACAAACTCCGGTCCGCGGCGAGGCGACTCATGGTTGAATAGGATACCGCTACAGGCGAAGATGCCGTAGCTCTCGCGGTAGTTCATCGTGATGTAGTGCCCGTACACCTTCGCAACGCCGTAGGGGCTGCGCGGGTGGAACCCCGTCGTCTCGCGTTGAGGCGTCTCGCGCACCTTGCCGAACATCTCGCTGCTCGACGCCTGATAGAAGCGGATGTTCTGCGCACCATCCGAACGTGATTTGCCCGCGCCTGTCACGAGCCGGATCGCTTCGAGGACGCGCAGCACGCCCAGGCCCGTGATCTCGCCGGTGAGCTCCGGCTGGTTCCAGGACACCGGCACGAAGCTGATCGCGCCCAGGTTGTAGACCTCGTCCGGTTGCGTCTGCTGGATCAGGTTGATCAGCGACGCCTGGTCAAGCAGATCGCCCTCGACGATGCGTACGTCGGGAAGCATCGCCTCCATCATCGGGCGCTTCGGGTTGGCCTGGCCACGCATCATCCCGTAAACGTCGTAGCCCTGCGAGAGCAGGTGCTCTGCCAGGTACGTGCCATCCTGGCCTGTGATGCCGGTGATGAGGGCGGTGGGCATTGGGTAACACTCCTTGCTGCGATGCGAACGACCGTATTCTACACAGACTGGCAGGGCCGGTCGAGGGCGGGCCGATTGCGCGCGCTGAAGCTCGGCGCTACTTCTCCAGGCGGAGCACCGCCAGGAACGCCTCCTGCGGGATGTCCACGTTGCCGACGCGCTTCATGCGCTTCTTGCCCTCCTTCTGTTTCTCGAGCAGCTTGCGCTTGCGCGTGACATCGCCGCCGTAACACTTGGCGAGGACGTTCTTGCGCATCGCGCGCACGGTCTCGCGCGCCACGATGCGGCCGCCCACAGCCGCCTGGATCGGCACGTCAAACATTTGGCGCGGAATCAGGCTGCGCAGACGCTGGACGAGCGCGCGCCCTTGAAACGCTGCTTTGTTCGAGTGCGTGATCAGCGAGAGCGCATCCACTGCGACGCCGTTCACGAGAATGTCCAGCTTCAGGAGCTTCGCCATCGTGTAGTGCGAGAAGGCGTAGTCCAGGCTGGCGTAGCCCTGCGTCATTGACTTAAGTTGATCGTAGAAGTCAACCAGTATCTCTGAGAGCGGGATCAGGTACTCAAGCACGACGCGGGCGTCGCCCTTCTTGTGCTCGTCGAGCTCCTTTCCCGAGCCACCCTGAAGGTACTCCATGTGCTGGAACTCGCCGCGACGATTCGTGACGACTTCCATCACCGCCCCGATGTAGCGATCCGGTGAGACGACCGTGATCTTCATCCACGGCTCGCGGATCTCAACTACCTCGTTGGGCGGCGGCAGGTCCGCAGGATTGTCAATCAGCAGCTCCGTGCCGTCTGTGCGACGCACCTCGTACTCCACGCTCGGTGCTGTGATCAGCAGCTCCAGGTCGTACTCCCGCTCCAGGCGCTCCTGCACGATCTCCATGTGCAGCAGCCCCAGGAAGCCGCAGCGAAAGCCCGGCCCCAGCGCCACGCTCGACTCCGGCTCAAACGCGAGCGACGCGTCGTTCAGTTGGAGCTTCTCGAGCGCCTCGCGCAAAAGCGGGTAGTCGTTGGGCTGCGTTGGATAGAGGCCTGCGAAAACCATCGGCTTCGCCTGGCGATAGCCCGCGAGCGGTTCGACCGCCGGTCGCGCCGCGTCCGTCAGCGTGTCGCCGACGCGACACTGACGCACATCCTTGAGTCCTGTCGCGACGTAGCCCACCTCGCCGGTGGCAAGCCGTCCGGTCGAAACCAGCTCGGGGGTGAAGACGCCGACTTCCAGCGCCTCGATCGTGCGCTGACCGGACATCAGGCGCACATCGCGGTCGCTCTCGATCGCGCCCTCCATCACCCGAACGTAGGCAACAACGCCCTTATAGGAATCGTACTTGGAGTCGAAGACGAGCGCGCGCAGCGGCGACGCTTCGTCACCGCCGGGCGGCGGCACGCGCCGCACGATGCTTTCGAGTATGGCACGCGTGCCAGTACCGTCCTTCGCTGACGCGAGGAGCACGTCCTCCGGCTCGAAGCCGAGCACGTCGGAGAGCTGCTCAGCTACCTCCTCCGGCTCCGCGCTGGGCAAGTCGATCTTGTTCACGACCGGCACGATGGTCAGGTGGTGGTCGAGCGCGACGTACACATTGGCGATGGTCTGCGCCTGGATGCCCTGCGTTGCGTCCACCACGAGGATCGCACCCTCGCAAGCGGCCAGGGCACGGGACACTTCGTACGAGAAGTCGACGTGGCCCGGCGTGTCGATCAGATTTAGCTCGTAGTCGACACCGTCGTCAGCGCGATACGGCATACGCACGGCCTTCGCCTTGATCGTCACGCCCTTCTCGCGCTCCAGCTCCATCGAGTCGAGTACTTGCTCAACGCGATCGCGGCGCGACTCAGCGAGCAGGCCCGTAATCTCGAGAAAGCGATCGGCGAGCGTTGACTTGCCGTGATCGATGTGAGCGATGATACAAAAGTTGCGGATGCGCTGTCGATCCATCAGGCCATTGCGACCAGCACGCCTGCGTCTTTGGTCACTTGAAATGCGCCCCGGGACGCAATCGCGCGTTCGACCGTTGAACGCATATGGTCGAGGCCGTCCACGTCCCTCACATTCGGACGAATGGACCGGACGTACTCGATCGCCGGCTCGACCTCCGTGATCGAGAGCGCATCGGCATAGCGACGCACTTCCACCTGCGGGAAGCAGCGCTCGAGCTGCGCTACGCCGTTTTCGAGCCCGAACCCATCCAGCGAATAGAGTCGTCCGCTCACCACATTGAAGAGCTCGTGCATATGACGGCGACCGTTCGTGGCGGCGTACAGCCGCCCGCCGCACCGCAGCACGCGTCGCAGCTCAGCAATTGCGCGCTCCCGGTCCGGCACGTGGTACAGCATGTGATTCGCGATGACGGCATCGAAGGTCCCCGACGCGAAGGGCAGCGCCTGCACGTCAGTGACGCCAAATCGTGGCGCAAAACCGATCTCGCCAAGCGCTCGCCTGGCCGCGCGTACCATGCCGACGGAGAAATCCGATAGTGTGACGCACTCCGGCTCCGGCAGCCGGTCATGGTTCTCCAACCAGAGCGTGCCCGGACCACAGCCCACCTCCAACACCGCGGCTACAGCAGTCAGATCGACCTGATCGAACGCCCAGCGATGGAAGCCGTAGCCGTTGGTGCTGAAGCGCGCATGCAGCGCGACACGGGCGTTCAGGTTCTCGTCGTCGCGATATTGCTCGCAGAGAAGGCGCGTGGGATCGGTGAAACGATTCACAGGCGCCATCATGGTAGCACGGACGATCTGGCAGGTGTATCGCGTTGGTGTTGAGAGGCCGTCCGGGAAACGCGCGTGCTGCCCGCTTCTAGACGCGGTGGCAAGCGACCCAGTGGCCGGAGGAGACCTCGCGCCACTCAGGTATCGCCGTACGGCACTCGTCGATCGCGATCGGGCAACGCGTGTTGAAGACGCAGCCGGGCGGCGGCCGGAGCGGGCTGGGCACGTCGCCGCTGAGGATAATCCGCTCGCGCTTGGACTCGACCTCTGGGTCGGGCACCGGCACCGCGGAGAGCAGCGCCTTCGTATACGGATGGAGCGGGTTCTCGTAGAGCTCGTCACGGCCAGTGAGCTCCATCATCTTGCCCAGATACATGACGGCGACGCGGTCGCTAATGTGTCGCACGACCGAGAGATCGTGCGCGATGAACAGGTACGTGAGGCCAAACTGCTCCTGCAGATCCTCCAGCAGGTTGATGATCTGCGCCTGGATCGACACGTCCAAAGCGGAGACCGGCTCATCGCAGACGATAAAGTTGGGCTCCACTGCCAGCGCACGGGCGACGCCAATGCGCTGGCGCTGGCCCCCAGAAAACTCATGCGGGTAGCGATTCGCGTAATATGGATTTAGCCCCACAACCCGCATCAGCTCCGCGACGCGCTCGCGCCGCGCCTGGCCTCGGGCTAGCCCGTGGATCGCGAGCGGCTCGCCGATGATCGCCCCTGCCGACATGCGCGGATTGAGCGAGGCGAAGGGGTCCTGGAAGATCATCTGCATCTCACGTCGCATGTGACGCAGGTCGTTGCCCTTGAGCTTCGTCAGCTCAACGTCTCCGAACTTGATCTCGCCTGTGGTGGGACGGTAGAGCTGCAGGATTGCCCGACCGGTGGTTGACTTCCCGCAACCACTTTCGCCAACCAGGCCCAGCGTCTCGCCCTTCTTGATCTGGAATGAGATGCCGTCGACGGCTTTTACATCGGCGAGCTTGCGCTGGAAGATGAGGCCCGCGGTGATCGGGAAGTAGACTTTGATATCCCGCACGTCCACCAAGATGTCGCCCTGCGCGACGAATCCCGGCGTTTCCTTTGGCGTCTTCGTGGCGATCGTCATCCTTGCACCTCGGCCGTCTCGCGAAGGCCAACCTTCTGCCACTCCCAACACGCGGCCTCGTGGCCTTGCTCCACCTTCATCAGCGGTGGCGTTTCTGCCGCGCACTTCTCGACGCGGAAGGTACAACGCGGGTAGAAGGAACAGCCCGGCGGCATGTTGATCAGGTCCGGTGGGACGCCTTCGATAGGATCGAGCTTCGACTTCCGCGTCTGGTCCAGCCGCGGCACCGATTTAAGCAGGCCGACGGTGTACGGATGCTTCGGATTCTGGTACAGCGTCTTGGCGGCGGCGCGCTCGACGATCTTGCCTGCGTACATCACGTTCACGCGGTCAGCGTAACGGGCAACCACGCCCAGGTTGTGCGTGATGATGACGACCGCTGTACCGAACTCGCTGCTGAGGCGCGCGAGGATCTCGAGAATCTGCGCCTGGATCGTTACGTCGAGCGCAGTTGTCGGCTCGTCGGCGAGACTGAGCTTGGGGTTACAAGAGTGCGCCATCGCGATCATCACGCGCTGGCGCATGCAGCCGGAGAACTGGTGCGGGTAATCGCCTATCCGGGTCGCCGCCTCCGGGATGCCGACCAACTCGAGCAGCTGTATCGCCCGCCGCTCCGCCGACGACTTATCGAGCTTCAGGTGCAGCTCCAGCGCTTCGGTGAGCTGACGCCCGATGGTGAGCACGGGGTTCAGCGAGGTCATTGGCTCCTGGAAGATCATCGCGATCCGGTTACCACGGATGTGGCGGATCTCGTCTTCATCGACCTTGAGCAGGTCCTCGCCCTCGAAGAGCACCTCTCCGCTGACGATCTTGCCCGGCGGCGACGGTATCAATCGCAGGACCGAGAGCGCACCCACGCTCTTGCCGCAGCCACTCTCCCCCACCAGGCCGAGCGTCTCGCCCTCCTCCACATCGTACGAGATGCCGTCGACGGCCTTGACGGTGCCGTCGTCGGTAAAGAAGTAAGTCTTCAGGTCTCGCACTTGGAGGAGTGGCGCCATCTCGAATTCCTACCTCTCGTTCTGGTAAAGAGCCGCCGCCTGTGAACGCTGGTCAGCGGCGGCTCCGCTCGGGGTGGTGGGGAAGAGGAGACTCGAACTCCTACGCCTTGCGGCACATGATCCTAAATCATGCTCGTCTGCCAATTCCGACACTTCCCCGTCCTTGCAGCCGAATGACCGGAGCATGGGTACTTCAGTTGGTGAGCCGCGCAGGACTCGAACCTGCAACCCGCTGATTAAGAGTCAGCTGCTCTGCCAATTGAGCTAGCGGCCCAAACTCCCGCCTTCGGCAACTACGTCGAAGCGGGTGAAACGTGGCGGGAGTATACCATAGGCCGAATTCGACATTCAACCAACGCTCCCATCCGTAAACAACGAGGCAGCGGCCCGCGGCCTCCACTGCCGCAGAGTCGCCACCTGCCGCTTCCAGTGTAACAGCCGCGCGAACCCTGCCTCCTTCCCGTTGACCGGGCTGCGAAGCCTCTGCTACATTGATCGGCAGGTACGGGTGGTTAGCTCAGTCTGGTTAGAGCGCTGCGTTGACATCGCAGAGGTCACTGGTTCGAGTCCAGTACCGCCCACCACTTGGACGTTAGCAGTTTGAGGTTGGACGCTTGTCCCAAGCGCCCGCCTCGAGTGAACGGCAGCGACCAGGATGAGTAGCGGCGACCAGCGGGTCGTCAGAGAGGAGCGCCCAGGTTGCAAGCGCTCCGACCCAAGCGCCGCGAACACCCCCTGCGAGCTGGGCCCCGAACTCCTGAGCATGTCGAAGGATAGTAGGCGGCCCCGGAGGCACCCGTTACCGGCCGAATCGAGAGCGCACATGCGGGTCAGGCTTCAGCTTGACAAGTGCGCTGAACGAGGGTGGAACCACGGAGCAGGCCTCCCGTCCCTTAGGACGTGAGGCCCTTTGCGTTAGGTGCGATGATGATAGACAAGGTCCGGCGGTTCCGGCACGATCTCGACTGGGGCGCGAACTTTTGGCTGTTTGCGCTGTCGTATCTTGCCTGGCCACCGTTCGCCTGGAAGGTTTCGCTGAAGATGCCCGCGAGGCTCGGCGTTGTTCGCTGGAGCAACCTGCTGACGAACTACATCTACTTGGCGGCGGGTATTGCCGTCCTGTGGTTTTGCTCGGGAGCATTTGCGAATGGCGAATGGTTCGTGGCCACCATCCTTGTGCTTACCGCGATGCTGCATTTCACCTTCTTCGCTGTCCGCATGCAGATTCCCTACCAAATGTATCGACTGGAAAGGAGCGACCACCATGCCCCCGTCGCTTGAACAGATGACCAAGGAGGATCGCCTGCATCGCATGCGGCACTCCGCCGCCCACGTGATGGCGGAGGCCGTGCTCGAGCTGTTCCCGGGCACCAAGTTCGCCATTGGCCCACCCATCGAGCACGGGTTCTACTACGACTTCGAGCTGCCGCGTCCGCTGACAGAGGATGACCTCGAACCGATCAATGCGCGCATGCGCCAGACGATCGCTGCCGACCACCCCTTCGTCCGCCGCGACATCCCCAAGGAGGAAGCACGGAGCATCTTCGCCGACCAGCCGTTCAAGCTGGAGCTGATCGACGGCATCGAAGGCGATGTCGTCACCCTCTACGAGCACGGCTCGCTCACGGACCTCTGCGAAGGCCCGCACGTCGAGCGCACGGGGCAGGTCGGCGCGTTCAAGCTCACCAGCATCGCCGGCGCCTACTGGCGCGGCGACGAACACAACCCGATGCTCCAGCGCATCTACGGGGCGCTGTTCGAGACGCCCCAGGAGTTGGAAGAGCACCTCGAGCGCCTCGAGGAGGCGCAGCGCCGTGACCACCGGCGCCTCGGCCGCGAGCTGGACCTCTTCTCGTTCCACGAGGAGTATGGCCCCGGCCTCGTCTACTGGCATCCCAAAGGCGGCCGCATCCGCACGGCTATTGAAGACTTTTGGCGCGAGGAACACTATCGCTCCGGGTACGATGTCGTTTATTCGCCGCACATCGGGAAGAGCACGCTCTGGAGCACCAGCGGGCACCTCGATTTCTATGCAGAGAACATGTACTCGCCGATGGACGTGGACGGCCAAGAGTATTATGTCAAACCAATGAACTGCCCGTTCCACATCCAGATTTTTCGCAGCCATACCCGCTCCTACCGCGACCTGCCCATCCGCATGGCCGAGCTCGGCACGGTGTACCGCTACGAACGATCCGGCGTGCTCCACGGACTCCTACGCGTGCGTGGCTTCACCCAGGACGACGCGCACATCTTCTGCCGTCCGGACCAGGTGGCCGAGGAGATCGGTCGCGTGCTCGACTTCATGGTCTTCTTCTTCAAAGCGTTCGGCTTCGAGGACTACCACATCTACCTGGCGACCGCGCCCGAACACTATGCGGGCACGCGCGAAGACTGGGACATGGCGCAAGAGGTGCTCCGCCACGAGGTCGAGGAGCGCGGCCTGCGCTATGACATCGACGAAGGCGGCGCGGTCTTCTACGGCCCGAAGATCGATGTGAAGCTGCTCGACGTGCTGGGCCGCGAGTGGCAGTGCACGACGGTGCAGTTCGACTTTAACCTGCCCGAACGGTTTGATATCGCATACATCGGTGAGGACGGCAAGCAGCACCGCCCGTACATGGTACATCGCGCCATGCTCGGCTCGATGGAGCGCTTCTTCGGCGTCCTGATCGAGCACTACGCGGGCGCGTTTCCGCTCTGGCTCGCTCCCGTCCAGGCCGTCGTTATCCCCATCGCCGACCGGCACGTGGAATACGCGAACGAGGTAGCGGACGAGCTTCGTGCGGCCAGCCTGCGCGTCGACATCGACGATAGGGGCGAGCGGATGCAAGCAAAGATCCGCGACGCCCAGCTCCAGAAGGTGCCCTACATGCTCGTCGTCGGCGACCGAGAGCGTGAGGCGAGTGCAGTCGCCCTGCGTCACCGCGATGGCTCTGATCTAGGTGCGCTGCCGCTCTTTCAGGTGATCGACCGCCTCAAGGACGAAGTCGCGACGAAGAGTTAGTGAGGTCATGACGAAACGACACGATTCGTTTTTCAAGCCCCGGCTGCAGCTCATCCTGCTTTCTCTGTTAGGATGAGGCGGCCTAACGTCAGACGGGAGACGCAAGGATGACCCCCGTTCTTCAGTTTTTGCTTGTTCTCGTCATCATCCTGATCGCGGCGAAGGCGTCGGGGATGGCGGCCTCCCGCCTCGGCCAGCCGGCGGTGCTGGGTGAGCTGCTCGCCGGCGTCATCCTCGGGCCAAGCGTGATCGACCTCTTCGGTCTCAACTTCATCACTGACGCGCACCTGGACGAGACCATCCACCTGATGGCGGAGCTGGGCGTCATCTTCCTCATGTTCCTCGCGGGGCTGGAGACCGACCTCGAAGAGGTGAACAAGGTGCGCGGCGTCGCGATCCTGGCCGGCACGTTTGGCGTCGTCTTCCCCATCGTACTCGGGACAATCGTAGCCCTCCCCTTCGGGTTCAATTTCGAAGACTCCTTGTTCATCGGCATCATCCTCGCAGCGACAAGCGTCAGCATCTCGGCCCAGACCCTGATGGAGCTGGGCGTACTGCAAGGCCGGCAAGGCGTCTCGATCCTGGCTGCGGCCGTGATCGACGACGTGCTCGTGATCCTAGCGCTTTCGTTCTTCGTCGCGTTCGAGCTCGATAGCGGCAGCGGTGGCAGCGGCCCGACCGAAGTGTTGGGCATTCTGGGCCGGGTCATTCTGTTCTTCGTCGTCGCGCTCGTGATTGGCCGATTCGTCCTCCCCTGGATCGCCCGTTGGTCCGCCAACGCGCCGATGAGCGAGAACGTCGCCGTCACAGCCATCGTCGTCGTCCTCCTCTCAGCGTGGTTCGCCGAATACGTCGGAGAAGTGGCACTGATCACAGGCGCGTTCTTGGCCGGTGTCTTCTTTCGGCCGACTGAGGTTCATCGTATCATCGACGAAAAGGTCCGCACTTTCGCCTACGGCTTCTTCGTTCCGATCTTCTTCGTCGGCGTGGGCCTTGCAGCGGATGCCGGTGACCTCCAGGGATCAGACATCCTCTTTTTGCTCGTAATCTGCATCGTCGCCGTGATCGGCAAGCTGCTCGGCTGCGGTCTGGGCGCCTACATCGCTGGCGAGAACATCCAGAGCTCCCTCCAGATTGGAACGGGCATGATCTCGCGGGGCGAGGTGGGCCTGATCGTTGCCAGCGTCGGCCTCGCGAACAATCTCATCGATGGGGGGGCCTACGCGGTGATGGTGTTGATG
>JBAROU010000201.1:0-9674 GCA_049642385.1 Dehalococcoidia bacterium
GTCCACTCCTGTGCGGAGGGGACGCCACCGAGCGACGTAGCACACAGGACGCCGCGCACGATGGCGCGTTCGACAGCGCGTACAGCAAGCACTTCGAGCGCGCGATAGACGGCAGGCGTTTCGACACGCACATCGCCCGTTGCGAGCGCAAAGATCGTGTCGCCGTCGTTCAGCGTGTGGGCGGGGCGGATCGCGCGCGCGAAGGCGTCGTGCGCGACGGCAGCGACCCGGTTCGCCCATTCTTTCGTGAGCCGGGCGTTCGTCGCCACGACCGCAAGCGTTGTGTTTTCGCGCGCCCGGGCGGGCGCCTCACCCGAGCGCGCGAGCTCCCAGCCGTCGAGGAAGCCACCACGGTCTGCGCGCGGCCCGGCGATGGTACGACCGCTATCCGGATCGATTACGTCACCAGCGGCGTTGACGGCCGCGAGGGCACCGACGAGGAGTTGGCCAGGGCCCCGCTCGCAGGCGGTACCAAGGCCGCCCTTGAGACAGCGCTCGCGGCCCGCGGCCTGCGCTACGGCGGCGCCGGTGCCGGCGCCGACGCTCCCCTGTTCGACCCGGCCGCCTTTTGCCGCCTTCGCCGCGCGATAGCCGGACTCGGCGTTCGGCCGTATGTGCGAGCTGCCAACGCCGAGGTCGAAGAGGATGGCGGCGGGCACAACAGGGATGCTGAGCGTGCCGAATGGAGCGTGGACGACACCCCTACCCTGCTCCTCCAGCCAGCGGACGACGCCAGTCGCGGCGTCCAGGCCGAACACGGAACCGCCGGCGAGAACGACTGCGTGGATGCGCTCGACGAGGTGGCCGGTGCGGAGGAGGTCGGTCTCGCGCGTGCCAGGCGCGCCACCGCGCACGTCGACGCCGCCAACGGCGCCTTCGGGCGGGCAGAGCACGGCGGTGCAGCCGGTGGCGGCGCGGCGATTCGTCCAGTGGCCGACCTTGATGCCGGGCACGTCGGTGATTGCGTCGAGGTCAGTGTGATCGTGCTTCACGGCTTCCGAGCGTGGACGAAGAGGTGCGCGCCGCCGAGCGGGTCGGGTTCGATGCTGGAGTTAAGCACGTTGAAGCCTGCGTCTGCGATCAAGCGCAGGTAGTGTTCGCCGTCGAAATGGCTCCAGAACATCTCGGCGCCGCGCACGAGCCAATCGGACTCCGTGCCTTCCCACGCCTGGCTGCCGACCACGGCGAGGAGGCGGCCACCCTGTCGCAGCATCTCGCGCAAGCTACGAAAGAGCGTCTCGTGCTCCTCCTTGGGTACGTGGATGATCGAGTAGAGCGCGACGATAGCGTCGAACGACGTCGAGGCGAACGGCAAGGCGCACATGTCGGCACGTAGGAATGACGCGCCGCGCACCAACTCGTGGGCGAGGGCGAGCTGGCGGTGTGAGATGTCGACGCCGACGACCTCGAAGCGCTCGCTCAGGTGCGCCGCGTAGGGCATGCCTGCGCCGCAGCCCACATCGAGCACGCGCGCGCCGCGCGGGAGACCGTCAGTCGCGCGGTCAAGGTGGGTGACGATGCTGTCCCGCGTCTCGCGGGTGCGCCAGCGGACGTACTCGTCGGCCACCTTATCGTAGCCGCGCGCAACGAGGAGCTTAGGGTTCGCTACGGCCATGTGGGCAGTGTACTACGGTCGATGGAGGAGCGCGCTCAGTGAGGCGCCGAGCCAGGTGAGGCCGAGTAGCACGACCGTGAACATGCCACCCCAGAGGAACGCAACGTAAAGATCGAGCACTCGCGTGGAATCATAGCTGTTGTAGGAATCGCAACCGGGACAGGCCGCCACCCAAACGCCGACTACAGCGAGCAGAACAACGAAGGCAAGGGGTATCGCCCAGCGCATCGCCGTCGCTGCCCAGGGCAACCACGGTCGCGCGAGGCCGGACCCCAGCGCGATGACGGCGACGAGGCCGAACATGATCAGCGCCTCAGCGGCGTACTGGTCCATGCGCCTGTCCTCCGCGCAGCAATTGGGCGACCAGCGCGACAAGGGCGCCTGTCCAGGTCACAGCGATGAGCGCTGTCGCGAGAAAGCCGCCGTAGGAGAGAGCCATCCAAAAGCCAAAGCTGCGATTGTCTTCATGGCCGACGCGACATTCCCAGCAGCTCCCCGCCCAAACACTGACGCTCACGATCAATGCCACGTACATGCCGCCGATCACCGCAGAGGCGATCATCGGCGCGGCGTGATAGCGCGGGCGAAGGAGGCCGGCGAGGAATCCCGTCACCCCGATCAAGCCTGGTATCGCGAACCAGAGGACCTCCATGGATTTCGCCTCCTCACGATCAGCGTACCACCATCTGGTGGGCTGCCAAGGGGCGTATGTACTAGTACGATCGCGCTATCTGAGGACTTCGTTGCGCTGACGTTCCTCTTCGTCCTGCACGGTGAGGTACGCGTAGATCAGGTTCGAGGCGGCGCGCGTCATGCAGTCGATCGCGTCCACCACCTCCGCGAGGCGGTGCTCTTCGACAGGGACGGCCTGGACGACGAGACGGCGCGTTCGTTCGTCGAGGACGAGCGAGGCGACCTGGTCCGGTCGCATGCCTTCGGACAGCCACGACGTCTGCGCGGCGAGCGCGGGGCCACCGCGCACGGTGGGCGCACCATCTTCGCCGCCCGCGAGCTGCGCGAGCAGCTCTGCTGAGGCGCCGCGCTGCGCCGTCGTGCGCAGGTCGCGCAGGAGCGCATCGAGCGCGGACGTCATCTCGCGCGTGGTCTCGCGGTCGAGCGCGGGGTACTGCCGGGCGAGCGACGCGGGTGGAGGCAGGCCGAATGAGGCGAGGAGCACATCGTCCGGCGCGTCCCGCAGCTCGGCGAAGAACGCCTGCGAAGACTCCGCGTCGAGGTGGAAGGAGAGGAACGTGCGGATGATGGGCTGGCGGTCGCGCGACTTGAGGGCGTGGGTGAGGGCGATCAGGTCGGTGCTGGCGAGGAGGAACTGCTCGACGATGGCGAGGGCGAGCACCTTGCGCGCCGGCGGCGACTCGAGCACGAGACCTCGCAGGCACGTCTCGGCGACAGTGCGCCGGCCCGCAACACCCAGCTCGCCGTACGAGGCGAGGAAGTCGTGGTCGATGTCGCGCAGGTAGTTCTCGAAGCAGGAGGCGCAGCGGAGCGGACGCTCCTCCCACGGGTTGACCGCGAGCGGTTCGCCGCACTCAGCGCACGACGCCTGGACGCTGCGCTCCGCCACCGTACACCCCTTCCCTACTTGCGCCTGATGAGCATGATGCCGTCGCGGACAGTGAGGATGACGTTCGTCACGCGCTCGTCGCGCTGGACGTGATCGTTGAACGAGACGATCGCGTGGTCCTGTTCGTTTTGCGGATCGAGAACGCGACCGCTCCAGATCACGTTGTCGACCGCGATCACGCCGTTGGGTGCGAGGAGGTCGAGCGCCGCTTCGTAGTAGTTCGTGTAGTTCGGCTTGTCCGCGTCAATGAAGATCAGGTCGAATGGCCCATCGAGCGACTTCATGGTGTCGAGCGCGGGGCCCTCGCGGATCTCGATCTTCTTGCCGTGCGGGCTGCGCTCGAAGAACGAGCGGGCGAAGGCGACGGCCTTCGCGTTAACGTCGCAGGTGATGAGCCGGCCGTCGTCGGGTAGCGCGGCGGCCATCATGAGCGCGCTGAAGCCGGTGAACATGCCGACCTCGAGCACGCGCCTGGCGCTAAGCGACGCGATGAGCACCTGGAGCAGCGTCCCTTCGAGCTGGCCGGAGAGCATCCTGGGCGCATCCATCTCGGCGTAGGTGCGCTCGGTGAGCTCCTGGAGGAGCGCGGGCAGCGGCGTGGAGTGCGCCTGGGCGTACGCTTCGATTTCTTCCGGGACGAGGGTGAGTGGCATGGGCGGCTCCTGTGCGGTGGAGTGATCGCAGTATATAGGAAGCGCGTCGCGGGAAGCCCGCGGGCGGGTCTGAGACCCGCCCCTACGATTTTTATCCTCGACGTCGGGAGGCCTGAAGGCCTCTCCTACTTCGTCGCTTGCGGAGCGGTTGGCACTTCGGGCAGTAGTGGACGCTGCGGTTGCCCATCTTCGAACGTTCGATCGCGGTGCCGCAGGTGCGACAGGGCCGGCCCTCGCGGCCGTAGGCGACGAGGTACTCCTGGTTGCCGCCGGCCTCGCCGCTGAGGTTGACGTGGTCGCGCAGGCTCACCTCTTCGCCCGCCTCGTGGCCGACGCTGCTGCCCAGGTTGGCGAGCCCTTGTTCGAGCGCGCGCACGATGCCGTCGCGCAGCCGCGCGACCTCGTCGCGAGAGAGCGTTGAGGCGGGCCGCAGTGGATGAACGCTTGCGTAGTGGAGCGCTTCGTCGGCGTAGAGGTTACCGATGCCGGCGATGGCGCTTTGATCCATGAGCACTGCCTTCACCGGCGCCGAGCGCTTCGCGAAAATCGCGGCGAGCGTCCCGGCGGTGAACGCGGCGTCGAGCGGCTCGGGGCCGAGACCGGCGAGGATCGCCTCGGGATCGTCGGTCAGCCACATCGTGCCGAACTTGCGCAGGTCGACGAAGCGCAGCTCTGCGCCGTCGTCGAGGCGGAAGCGCGCGCGGATGTAAGGCTCATCGGGGTCGTTGTGTTGTCGATAGATGACGTTGCCGGACATGCGCCGGTGGACGAGCCACCAGAGGCCTCTGTCCAAGCGAATCATCAGATACTTGCCGCGCCGGCCCGCATCCTCGATACGTCGGCCACGAAGACCGGAGGTAAACGCATCGACGGGCATTGCCTGGACGAGGCGCGGCGCTTCGGGCGACACGAGCGCCTCGGCGATGGTGCGGCCGAGGACGGTGGCGCGCAGATCATGGGCGAGCGTTTCGACTTCAGGGAGCTCGGGCATGGCGAATGCTACCGGGGGCAGCGTCTTTGAGTAGATGGAGCCCACAATCGGACTCGAACCGATGACCTCGCCCTTACCAAGGGCGTGCTCTGCCAACTGAGCTATGTGGGCGCGCGTTGCGCGGTGGCGCGCTACCGGTATGATGACGCGCCGCGCGTTCCGGCGTCAAACGACGTAGTGGTGGAGGGGGCAGGATTCGAACCTGCGTAGCCCGTCAGGGCGGCGATTTTACAGACCGCTGGTTTTAGCCACTCACCCACCCCTCCAGGAGTGGTGGAGCCCGCGAGGGGATTCGAACCCACTAACCTACCGATTACAAATCGGTTGCGCTACCGTTACGCCACGCGGGCCCGCGTGTCCTCTCTGGAGCGTAACAAACAGACGCCCCCAACGCATCGGGGCCGTCCATATCAGTATAGGATCGGCCCCGAAGGCGGGTCAAGAATGTGGGCTGGCGGGCAGCGGTCCTACTGTGGGTAACAGACGAACCCGAAGCTGCTGGTCACGAGAGATATGTCGTTGACGGCAATCGCGCCGTCACCATCTATGTCACGCCAGGCGTTCGCCCACTGTTGGAACGGCGGGTTGGGGTCAGTCGTTCCGAATTGATTGACGACCTGGGTGATGTCGGCGACCGTCACCGCGTAGTTCGGGTTCGGATAGAACGGATCGACATCGGGGCAGAATTGCGCCTTGATCGCTCCGTTGTGGTTCCAGATGTAGCCGAGGTGGAAGCGCTGGTACTCCAGACAACCATCCGCTAGGTCACACAGGTTAGGATAGTTGCCGATCTTGTCCATGAGCGGGATGCTGATGCGATAGTAGGTGCCCGAACTCCCGAATTGCCCACCATCCAGGAACTTGTCGTAGAACGGCCGCCGGACCCAGTAGGCGTTATCCAGCGCACCGGCTGTCCAGCGGCCGGTCATGATGCTGGAGTACTCGCGGCCGGCGCCGTCCGGATGCAGGCGGAACTCCTGGCGCTTTCCCCAGTGTCCCACAACGGGATCCCAGAAGTAGTGCGGATAGAGACGGCAGTACGGGAACGACCCCAGGCAGCCAGGCTGCGGCTGCCAGGCTGGCGTACCCGTGCGATCCGCTGTCCAGCCCACCCCGCCCCAGGACGACGTTCCCGCGCCGATGCTGCGATACTTGTTGTTGATAGCGCCGCCGGAGACAGTGATGTCGCCGACAGCGGAGTTGGTGGAGAAGTACAGCGTGGGGTTGGCTGTTAGTTCATCCAGCTCCTTGCCGTCTATGCCAGCCGCTGTCGCGATGCCGCCGAGGTGAAGATGCGGCGCACAGTTATTACTGTTCCCTGTGTTGCCCTCTACTCCGATGGGATCGCCTTGAAGCACTCTCTGCCCAGGTTGAAGGCTGCCAAACTGGCTCAGGTGGGCGTAGATCATTGTCCGCCCATGGATATCCAGCACTCGTGCGAACCTACCTGCATCCCCCGGATTGGGCCACGTGCACCCGCCTGACCCGAAGTAGCCGTCGAATGTTCCTTCTGAAACTGCGCGAATCGATCCGAGCCCTGCACTTCCTTGGGGGTCGAAATCGAAGGCACCCCCGTGATTGAGCTGCGTGATGTAGCAAGCGTCTCCGGGGATACAAGGGAACTTATACTGATGGAGGTTGTCGCTGGCTTCGGCAGTAGAGTGAGGAAGAAATATCGCGGCTGCAAGAGCAAGAACTATGCACAGCGAACCGATCCGCCCGCTCCCCATCTCAGCCCTCCTGGCTAACTACTGCCTGGTTCGCAATGAATCCAAGGAACTAGTAAGTTGGATATTTGTAGGACCGCCCTCTTCGAGCAGTTCTCTGAAAGAGATCACTACAAATCCTTCGTCTGCTGGCAGTGGTATGTCAGCCCATGTGGTGCGAACGTCGTAGCCGGGCGGCGGCTCCCCAAAACCGACCGGCTTGCCCGTGCAAGCAACAACGCTTTGGCCAGCAATTTCAAGCGTGATCTCCCGGTAATCCTCCCAGATTCCAAGGTCACAGCGGTCATCTCTCACGCTTGTGTCGAGCGACTTCGATCGTGACCAGTACAGCGTGAGGCTGAAGTTGCTCACCTCTGTCACAGGATCCACCGGAGCGCGCAGTGAGAGTGCATACCCGAAATACGCCTGTGGTTCGCTTACAGTTGCGCCCCAGTCCATTGGGTAGCAGATGGAGAAGTAGCCATCCGGATCGTTGTACGCCGCCCAGTCTTGCGGGCAATCCTCCCGGCCAGCTTGCGCCGCAGGCGTGGGGGTGATCGACTCCGGCGTTTCGATCTCGAAAGTAGCTGCTGAGGTGGGAACGGTCGTTGCGACAGCCGTCTGCTGGACGGCGTCATCATCCGCCGTACACGTCGCGGCGATGCTTAAGACTACTAGTACGCCAAGTAGTGGGACTAAGAATGTCCACTGCCGCCTCATACGAGCCTCCTCGCCAGGCCTCTGGCGTGTAGCATTATACCGTCCCGAAGGCGGGTCAAGAATGTGGGCTGGCGCTCTACTTCAGCTCGTACACCACCTGGACGTCGATGCGCACCTCCAGCTCGCCGGTCTCGATCGGGGTGCTTGAGTCCTCGGCAAAGCCGCCGGCCGCAAGCTCGCCGTCGAACGGGATAGGCACAGGACCGCCGCTCTCCGCGATCGTGCGCGCCTTACCGAGATCGACGCCGGCAGCGCCAGCGAGCGTCTGGGCCTTGGCGCGCGCCTCATCGACGGCCATGCGGCGCGCCTCGTCCTGGAGCGACGACGGGTCATCGATGGTGAACTCGAGGCTGTCGACGCGGGCGCGGTTACCGCCGGCCTGCACCGCATCGTCGATGAGCTGGCCGGTGTCGTCGATCGAGCGGATCTTGGCGGTGACGCTGTTCGTCACGACGAACCCGCGGAGCACCTGACGGTTGTCGGTGAAATCAAACTCGGGCTGGACGGAGAAGCGGGTGGTCTGGATGTCTTCCTCCGCCACACCGCCATCCTTGAGCGAGCTGAGCATGGCGTCCATCGACTGGGCGGCTTGCTCGCGCGCGGCGGCGACGGTGTCGGCGCGGGCCTCCACGCCCAGGGAGAGCAGGGCCACGTCCGGCGCCCCAAAGACGGAGCCGGCGCCGCTGACGCTGATACCGAACGACTCGTTCGTGGGTGGGAGGACCGTCGTATCGCTCGAACAGGCGAGTGCGAACAATCCAAGGGCCGCCAGCGTTAGGAAGATGAAAGGCTTTAGGTTCATGTTTCCTCCTTTTCCCCTGAGCCGAGTATCGGCACTGACCGACATTCCGACAGAAGGGCTTTGCATAAGGTGCAGCTAGCCTCATCGAGGGCTATACTACACAGACGTAGCGAAGATGTCAGAAGTTCCCCCGCACGAACGCGACACAGCGTCGGATCCCCCCACCGAAGCCTCGAAGGAGACTCCTGTTAGCCTGCCCGCGCCCTTCGTGAGTGACGGGAGCGCAGCCAGCTCGGAGGAGGCTCGCCCGGCATCGCCGTGGGGCGAGAGCTCCGACGTTGGGAGCGAACCGTCCTCAGACGATCCGCTGGGGCCACGCGTGTTAGAGCGCTGGCCACCTGAGGCGCCATCAGCAGATGCCGGCAGCGGCGTGCGTGAGGGCATGCCGCCCGGTCTGGATGTTTACCCCGAAGGCGTGGCGCCACCCCTGGGTCGGCAGCAGGCGCGTTCGGCGGGCCGCATTGTGCGCGAGGTGGCGGAGACGATCATTCTTGCGCTGCTGATCTTCCTCCTCGTGCGAGCCGTGGTACAGAACTTCCAGGTAGAGGGCAGCAGCATGCAGCCTACTCTGCAGAGCGGTTGGTACCTGCTGGTGAACAAGGCAATTTATTACGAGATCAATCTCGATACGGTGCACAAGTTCCTGCCCTTCATCGATGCGGGAGAAGATCCGACGCGGTATGTGTTCCGCGCGCCCCGGCGGGGCGATGTGATCGTCTTCAAGCAGCCGGAGAGCGCGCCCGGACAGGAACGCGACTTCATAAAACGTATCATTGGCTTACCGGGCGAAGTGGTAGAAGTGCATGACGAGACGGTATTTGTCGACGGCAAGCCACTCGATGAGCCGTACATCCTGGAAAAGCCGACGTATAGCTGCCAGCCGCAGCGGGTGCCGCCCGGCCACTACTTCGTGCTCGGCGATAACCGCAACAACAGCTCCGATTCGCACATCTTCGGCGCGGTGCCGAAGGAGAACCTGATCGGGCAGGCCTGGATCACGTACTGGCCGTTCTCAGCCATCGGCTTTATCAACAACACCTCCGTAGAGCCAAACGCCGACCTGCAACAGCCGGTGAGGGGCACACCCACGGAGGCGGCTGTCGGGCTGCGCTGCACACCCTAGCGGACGCACCGCGGCATGTCAGCGAGCTGAGCGTGTGCGTACGGCTCTTCGACACGGGCGCGTGGGCTGTGCTAGGATCGCGGGCGCATATCGGCGTAAGGAGGTCCGTGCGTGAAGCCCGAGCTGAAGCCAGGTCTTACGGAGGAACAGACGATCACGACGACGTCTGAGATGGGCATCCTCCATCTGGGCCCCAGTGCGCCCTCGATGTACTCCACACCTTCGATGATCCAACTTATCGAGGCGACGTGCTTGCGGCTGATGACGCGTTACGCCGACGAGGGCGAGCAGTCGGTGGGGTTCCACGTGGACGTGCGGCACCTCGCGCCGACCACGGTGGGCAAAAAGGTTACCGCGAAGGTGGCACTGAGCAAGGTGGACGGCCGTCGCTACACGTTTGACATCGAATGTTGGAACGAGGACGGCGTAAAGATCGGCGACGGGATCCACGAACGCGCCGTCATCGACATCAGCCGGTTCGC
>JBAROU010000224.1:0-5707 GCA_049642385.1 Dehalococcoidia bacterium
GTGCAAGCCGCGTTCCTGACACAAGCCGCGTGGCCCTCGTTTTCGAGTGACAGCGTGCACATCGCGGTTGTCGATCCTGGCGTGGGCACGGAGCGGCGTGCGATCGCTCTCGAGACGCCGAACGGCCGGTTCGTCGGGCCGGACAATGGCGTGCTGTCGGCGGCGCTACCGGACGACGCACGCCCCGCGCGCGAGGGACCGGTCGCGCTGCCGGCGGAGTATGGGGCCGTGGAGCTAACGAGTCGCGCGTACCAACGCGCAGCGGTGAGCGCGACGTTCCACGGCCGCGATGTGTTCGCGCCCGCAGCGGCACACCTCTCGCTCGGCGTCGCACTCGCTGCGCTCGGCCCGCCGGTCGAGCGTATCATCGCGCTGCCGCCGGTTCGGGCTCGACCGCGCGCGGACGGCGCAATCGAGGCGACGGTCGTACACATCGACCGCTTTGGTAACGCCGTGACCGACGCCCGCGCGGGCGATCTGCCGGCGGGCCCGCTCACGATCGACGTCGCGGGGCAGCGAGTGCCTGGTCTTGTACAAACGTACGCGGAGGCGGCGGGCCCGGCTGCGCTGGTGAGCAGCAGCGGCTTTGTGGAGATCGCACTGCGGGACGACAATGCGGCCGAGGCGCTCGGCATCGACATCGGCGCGCGCGTGGTTGTGCGGGCAGACGGCGCCAGTCGCTAAACTCTACCCGCTGAGCACAGACAACCATTGTCCAGAGGAGGAACACCATGACCACGGAACAAGGCCCGTCTAAGGCGGAGCTCCTGGAAGCGCTACGCACGAGCGAACGCTACGTCCTCGACAAGCTACAGGCGCTGCCGGAGGAGGAGTTCGAGCAGGGGCGCTACGAGAACGGCTGGAACGGTCGTCAGATTTTGGCGCACGTCGCTTCGATCGAGTGGACGTACCCGCGGCTTGTCGACCTGGCGAAGGGAACAGCGCAGCCCTCAGGCGGGCAGCCCGCCAGCGCACCGCCCGCCGCCGCGCGGCCAACGGCGATCGCGCGCGGCGGCATCATCGATTACAACGAGCGCCAGGTGGAGAAGCGCGCTGACGCATCCGTAACGGAGCTGGTCACCGAGTTCCAGCAGAACCGCGCCGCGACGATCGCCGCCGTCGAAGGCACGAACGACGCGCTGCTCTCGAAGGAGATACGCTCGGCGGGCGGGATTCAGGGCACGCTGGGGAGCGTGATCAACGCCGTTGCGGTCCTGCACGTGATCGGTCACACGAACGACATTACGGGCGCATAGCGCCAGTCGCGCCCGCACCACCGCGCTGGTAGGATCGAGAGCATGCGCGTCGTCTTCATGGGCTCGCCCGAGTTCGCGCTGCCGGCGCTACGCCGGCTGATCGAGAGCGAGCACGAGGTCGCCGGCGTCGTCACGCAGCCGGACAGGCCCGCCGGCCGCGGACGCGTGCTCAAACCACCGCCTGCGAAAGAGCTGGCGCTCGAGCATGGGCTGCCCGTCCTGCAACCGGAGCGTGTGAACGCGCTGGAGGCGCTCGCCGAAGTGCGCGCGCTCGCGCCCGATGCGTTGATTATCGCCGCATACGGCCAGATCCTAAAGCAGCCGCTGTTGGATATCCCCAAGCGAGGGGCGCTCAACGTCCACGCGTCGCTGTTGCCGAAGTATCGGGGTGCTGCGCCAGCGGCGGGCGCGATCCTGGCGGGCGAAGGCGAGACCGGCGTCACGATCCTGGAGGTCGTCCTCGCGCTTGACGCGGGGCCGATCGTCGCACAGCGACCGCTGCTGATCGAGCCGCAGGACACGACCGGCACGCTGAACGAAACGCTTTCCGTGCTGGGCGCGGAGCTGCTCATCGACGTACTGCCGGCGTGGGAACGCGGCGATCTTACGCCGCAGCCGCAGGACGACACACAGGCGACGTACGCGCGATCGATCCATCGCGGCGATGCCGTCATCGACTGGGCGCTGCCTGCGGTGGACGTCTGGCGGCGCGTGCGCGCATACAACCCGTGGCCGGTCGCGACGACGACCGTCGACGAGGAGCCGCTGCGCATCTTGGAGGCGTGGCCGCTCGACGACGAGCCGGATGCCCCACGCGGAACGATCGTCACGCTGTTGGCAGGCGCGACAGGCGCGGCAGGCGCACCGGCGAGCACAGGCTTCGCTGTGCGCTGCGGGCGCGGCACGCTCGGCATCATGCGGGCGCAGCGCGCCGGGCGGCGCGCGATGACAGGCGAGGAGCTGCTGCGCGGCCTGCCGGGCCTGCTCAATAAGCGCCTGGGAACGTAAACAGCGCCCCCGGGATGCGAGGGCGCTGTGACCGTTCGGATACGCTGGAGCGTTATTCGCCCTCTGCCTTCTCCTTCTCGCCTTCTGCCGACGCACCCTCTTCCGCAGGCGCCTCGGCGCCCTCTTCGGCAGCTGCGGCCGCTTCTTCGGCAGCCGCGGCTTCTTCGGCCTCGAGCTCGGCGGCGAGACGCGGCGCGGCGACCTTGGCAACGGGCTGGTCAGGATCGTTGTGGACCTCGACACCGGCCGGGATCGGGAGGTCGCGCACGAAGAGCGACGCGTCGAGCTCATCGAGGCCGCTGACGTCCACTTCGATCTGCTCAGGAATCTCCGTGGGAAGCGCCTCAATGGTGAGGTGGTCGAGCATTTGGAGCATCACGCCGCCGTGCACGTGGACGGCGGGCGCTTCGCCGGCGAGGACAAGCTGCACTTCGGCGCGCAGCTTCTCGGTTAGCGAAATCTGAAAGAAATCGATATGCACCAACGCACCGGAGACCGGGTCGCGCTGGACGCCGCGGAGGACGACGGGACGAGCATCGGGCTCCCCATCGATCTGGAGATCGATCACCTTGTTCGCGCTGGCTGTGCGCAGCAGGTTGGCGATCGACTGTGTGGACGTCTGGAGCGAGAGCGATTCGGTGTCGCGCCCGTAGAGATGCGCCGGCACGATGCCCTGCCGCCGGAGCGACTTCACCTTCTTGCCTGTTACTTGTCGTGGTTCAACCGGCAGCTGTAGGTCACCCATCGTTGTTCGCCTCGCCTCCTGTGTGTTGTCTGGTTAGCCGAACGGCAGCAGCCGTCCCAACGCTCGCAGCGTCATGCGCCCGACGACGTAGCCGAAGCCGAGCGCGAACGCCGCGGGCAGCGTGAAGGTTGCGGTGACACGGCCAGTGACGTTGGGCGAAAGGAGGAACAGGACACGGCTCTCCTCCATCGCCACGTGCTGGCCAACCGCGAGCACGGCGGCACTCTCGTGCATCTCGAGGCGGTCAGCGCGCACCTGCACGGCGGCGATCTGCGAGAGTGTCGCGCGCTCCGCCGTCACTTCGCGCACAGCCGATTGCTGGACAGAGACCGTGGCTCCGTTGATCTTGTTCACGGCGCTCTGCGACACCTGGACAGAATCGCCTGTGACTCGATCGATCTGGCCCTTCCTGAGGACTTCGGCCGTTCTGTCATCCGCCTCGAACATGAGCATCCTTTCCGCGCGAACCTACGGTAACAGAGGGCCGCGTAGACGATCAAGAATGGGCAGCGTTACGGAGCGGTGCGATTGTACTCGTCGATGTCCTTGTCAGCCGCTTCGGCGGCGGCCTCCAAGGCAGCATCGGGGTCGGCATTGCCGGAGAGCACCTGCTCGAACGCGCGCGAAATCTGGTCTCGCACCGCATTGAACGGGCCGAGGAGCGCGCCATTCGTCGCGGGGTTATCCGGAGAGTCGCGGAGCTGCTCGATTGCCGTGGCGAACTGCGGATATTGCTCGCGCTTTTGGACGGCGGCGGGCAGATCGAACGCGGAGACGCGGCTGGGCATGTAGCCGGTATCGGCGTGCCAGCGCGCCTGCTGCTGGGGCGACGAGGCGAACTTGATGAACTCCCAGGCACCCTGTTGCTCTTCATCCGGGCGGTCGTTCAGCACCCAGAAGGCCGCGCCGCCCAGCGTAATGCCGCCATTCTGCCCCTCAGGCGCCGGCATAGGCCCGGTGCCGATGCGGTTGGGGTCATCGCCGATGATCGTCACGGCAAGGATCGCGCCCTGGAGCACAGCAGTCGAGGCGATTGTCATCGAGGCGCGGCCGCTTGCCACCTGCAGCAGGGCGTCCTGGGCCGAACGGCCGGTGTACGTGGCGAGGCCATCGTTCAGCATCTGATCCCACCACTCGATGATGCCCTTGCCTTCGGGGCCGGCGAAGACGGCCTTCGTCGCGCGTTCTGTGCGACCGTTGGCGTTGTTCACGACGAGCGCGCCCTGCTTCGCGAGCATTTGCTCGAAGATCCAGGGGCTGACCCAGAGCGCGATGCCGGCGCGCGTCACCTCGCCGTTGTCGTTGCGCTGGACCAGACGCTCGGAGTACTGGCGCACCTCTTCGAGCGTGCGCGGCGGCCGGTCCGGGTCGAGCCCGGCGTCCTTGAACGCCTGGCGATCGTAATACAGGATCGGCCCGGCGATGTTGAACGGCATGGCGTAGAGCGTGTCATCGACGCTGTAGTAGTTGATCGCCTTCGGCTCGAAATCGGAGAGGTCGTAGCTTTCCTGATCGACGAAGTCCTGGATAGGAGTCGCCACCTTGCTATCGATCATGATTTGCGTGAACTGGTCGCTAAGCTGAACGAGCGCCGGATAGTCGCCCGGATCGGAGCTGCGCAGCTTGACGAACGACTCGCTGTAGCCGCCCTGCCGGACGAGCGTAACGTGATACTTCGTTTGCGAGGCATTGAACTCGTCGGCGATGCTGGTAAGGCTCGCCTCGGTCGTTGCGGTCATCGAGTGCCACATGACCACGTTCACGCGGTCTTGTGGGCCGGAGAGGCCACCGCTGGTGCGGCGCGGGCTTTCGCCGCCGCCATCGCCGCAAGCGATGAGGGCGAACGCCGCCGCGACGAGCACGGCGGCGAGGGCGATTATCAGCAATCGAGGCGCTCGCCTGAGCATTAGTAGAATCGTAGCGCGCCCTGGCCGTATGATCATCTCTCTTGCCGTCGCGGCTCCCGGTGCGTTAGGCTAGCGCCCGCATGGCCGAATACGACGTTATCATTCGAAATGGACACGTTATCGACGGCACAGGGGCGCCGGCGCGCAAGGCTGACGTTGCCATCGCAGCCGGACGCATCGCGGCCGTGGGCACGATCGATGGCAACGCCGGACGTGTGATCGACGCGTCGGGGCGGGTGGTAACACCAGGCTTCATCGACGTGCATTCGCACGATGACATAGCGCTGCTGAACGGCCCCGGCCTCGATTTCAAAGTGGCGCAGGGTGTGACGACGGTGGTCTGCGGCAATTGCGGCGCCGGCGCCGCGCCCGCGAACGAGCGCTTCCAGGACTTCTACGCGCGTGGCGTCGAAGGGATTCTCGGGCCGGTGCGCGAGTTCTCGTGGCGTTCGTGCGGCGAGTTCTACGACACGGTGCGCGCGGCCAACCCTTCGGTCAACGCGGCGTTCCTGGTGCCGCACGGCGTGCTGCGCGTCGCATCGATGGGTTGGCAACGGCGCGCGCCGACTGCTGACGAACTCGCGACGATGAAGGAGCACCTCGCGGAGGGCATGGCGAGCGGCGCTGTCGGTCTGTCGACCGGGCTGATCTACCGGCCGGGGACCTACGCCGAGACCGACGAGCTGATCGAATTGACGAAGGTCGTCGCGGAACACGGCGGGATCTACGTGAGCCACATCCGCGACGAAGGAGCGCACCTGCTCGACGCAGTGCGCGAGGCGATCCGGATC
>JBAROU010000235.1:0-6899 GCA_049642385.1 Dehalococcoidia bacterium
GGGCTTGTCAGCGAGAGAAGGCCAATAAAGGCCACATCCTCTTTGTCTTTGACGATGAGGAGCGAGAGAGAATGCGCTTCACGGACTTGGTTTCTAGACCGCCAGCCTGGAGCGATCGGTACTACGAACGGAGCAAGGGGCAAGATCAACTCGATCAGGTGATTGACGTGCCCTATTTTGCGGACTCCAGAAAGGTGGCGCTCATTCAGTTGGCGGACTTCATGGGCTTCTTCCTCAGACGTTTCGCCGAAATGAAAGAGGGGTTCGTGCCCGCAAAGTACCCAGACGAAGAAAAGCGCGTTAGTGGATGGATGTCCCAGCTCGCAGCTAGATCAATCGGTAGGCAGTTCATCTATCCACGAACTAAGCGAGAGTTTGCGGCTGATCTATTTTGGAACTACGCGCCTCCATCAATCCGTGAGCTCGGATGATGCTCAGTAACGCAGTGCCTCGCCTGATCAGGAAACGCCAGAGCGCGAGCCTGGGGCGCAATAGCAGACAGATGGGCATGAACCTGAACCTTGAGAACAAGGAGCCGCTATGACGGATACCAGGGAAGTCACGATCCGCCTACAGGAGGAGATCCTGCCGCCCCACGACCCGGCGCACGGCACGCAGCACCAGATGGTGCGACGCCAGCTCAGCTTCGAGCTGGCGGACGGCCGGGCGCAGTGGGAACAGACCGACTACGGCCATCCAGGCCGCTTCAACCCGTGGGACCCGCGCGGCATCGACGCGAAGCTCCAGCCGAAGACCGCCCGGCTGCGGGCAGCCGCGGAGGCGATCGGTGCGCTGCTGGGTGCGGCGAGCTAACCGCTCGGCTGGAGAGTAAGAGCCCGGGACGGATCACGCGAAACGCGCTGCAGGGCCATCGCCACGAATAGCGCAAAGAGAGCGATCGAGGCGCCAGCGAGACCATCTAAGATGTAATGGTTCGCGGTGACGACGATGCTGGCGAACATGAGCACGGGCAGCATCGCGCCAAACACCTTCGCAAACGCGCCCGACCCGACGCGAAAGATCGCGATGCCAACGAGGAGATTCCAACCGAAGTGGAGGCTGGGCATCGCGGCGTACTGGTTGACGAACGCGGGTGGCTGAAGCACGCGGTACGCCTGCGAGCGTTCCGCGACCGTATCGACAAAGCCCCACGTCTCCATAAAGCGCGGCGGCGCGAGCGGGAAGAGTGAGAAGATGACAAGGCCGATCGCCCCAGAGATGATGAAGGCATTTCGGTAGACTGGGTACGATTCGCGGTGAAGGAAGAAGAGCCAGAGCGCGGAGAACACGATCACTGGCCAGTGTCCCCAGATGTAGACCCAGTTCGCCAATGTGACGCCGAAGTTCACGTGCATGATGACATGCTGGATTCGGGGCTCCAAAAAGAGGTTTACCGCATCTTCGAATTCGATCAACTTCGCGGCGCGCCCAACGGCTTCCGCTTCACGCCCCTGGACCATCCCACGCACCATGAAGTAGGCGAAATACCCGGGTACGACGATGAGGATCTCGCTCGCCAGCTGAAGCAACGTGACGTTCGTTTTGCGTTGCAGCCACACGACCAGGACGATGGCGCCCAAGCCGATGAGGGGCCAGCGCGACCACAAGGCCGTATTTACGTCGAATGCCAGGAGGCCGACTGTGATTAGCGCCGAGGTTGTAGTTGCGATGACGACCATGCCCCGCTACCTCTCGCTGGCTCGTTGCCCGATAGAGCATAGCTAAGCAGAGCGCCCTGGTCAGTCGCAAGCCTACGAGAACAGCTTCGTAACGCGGGAAGGCGCTATAGGCTGAGTCCCGCCAGGTCTTCGGCGAGGAGCGTGTTCTCGATGTCGAGGGCGGGCGCGCCGGCGTCCAAGTGCGTGAGGACGAACGTCGGCGTCGGGCCCAGGCGGCGGCGCAGCTCTCTGATGTCGTCCAGGTTCATGTGCAGGCTGCTGGGCCGTTCCCAGTTGGAACACTCGACGACGAAGACGTCGGCGCCTTCGGCCAACTCGACGAGCGCGTCGCAGAGCATGCTGTCACCGGAGTAGGCGAGCGTTCGACCTCCAACCTCGATGCGCAAGCCGAAGCACTCGAGATCCGCCGAATGCACCACCGAGCGCCCAAGGTACGTGAGGTTTCCGAACGTACCGGTGGCGCCGTCGCCCAGCTCCACGAAGCGCAGGTCATACGAGCGATCGTCGTCCATAAGGCTGGGATACGCCGCGTCCGTCACGGCGCGGAGGCGTTCCTCAATGCCGGGCGGGCCGAGGATCGTGAAGTCGCGCTCACGCTTTGTCCGCTCGTCGTACTCCAGGATCAAAAACGGCAGACCAAGGAAGTGATCGGCATGGAAGTGACTAACGAACACGCACTCGATTTCGTCGAGCGCAACACCGGCGCGCTTGAGGTGAGGCTGCACGGTAGGCGCTGCGTCGAAGAGGTAGCGATCGTTGAGGAGGAAGCTGCTCCAGTAGCGCCCTGTCGCGAAGGCGTTGCCCGAACCCAGGAAGAGTAGGTCGAGGGGCGCGCCCACGCTAGCCCGCGAGCTGGAGCGTCGCGCCTTCGGTGCCGGCGATCAGCTCGAAGCGGGGCCGGCACTGCTTCCGCGCGTCGTCCATCAGGGCATCGAGGACGTTATCGGAGTGACTCGGGTCGTGGTGGAATGCGACGAGGCGTTTGACGCCAGCGGAGGCGGCGAATGCGAGCGCGTGCGAGATGGCGCTGTGGCCCCACCCGATATGCTCCGGATATTCAGCCGAGCTGTACTGGGCATCGTGGATGAGCAGGTCGACGCCTGCGGCCAGGTCAAACCCTGACGTCCACTCAGGATCGATGGGTACGTTCGCCCAGCCCAGCGCGGGCTCGTGGTCCGGCAGATAGGTCATGGCTGTGTCGCCTTCCGTGATGCGGTAGCCGAGCGTTGCACCCGGGTGGCAAACGAAGTCGGCGCGCACCCGCAGCGGGCCGACCTCGAACTCGCCGGGCGCGACCTGGTGGAGGCTGAGGCTGCATGGCAGATCGCGCAGGGGCACCGGGAACAGCGGCGGCGAGAGGTACTTCGCCAGGCGCGCCTCCAGGTCGAGGCCGTTGGAGGACGGCCCCCAGATGTGCACCTCAAGATCGGGCTCGTAAAGCGGTTGGAAGAAGCCCAGCCCCTGGATGTGGTCCATGTGGAGATGCGTCAGCAGGATATCGATCCGCTTGGTCTCCTCACCGACCGTGCGGCCCAAGCGGCGGATGCCGGTACCCGCATCGAGAACGAGCAACTCACCTTCCGGACCGCGCAGCTCGACGCACGACGTGTTGCCGCCGTAGCGGACGTTCTCCGGGCCAGCGCTGGGCAGCGAACCGCGTGTACCCCAGAGCGTGATCCTCACGATTGATCCGCCTCCCAGAAGATAGCGACGGCGCCCAGATGGCGTCCGGCTTGGCCTTCCAAGGGCAGTGCGGTCACCTCCACTTTCCTCCAAACGTTGTCGAAGCCGCGGAAGCGGAGCGCCGCATGAGCGGGCCGTCGTTCCCGCACGGCGATGGCGATGGGCAGCGCCTCCGAGGGCAGTGGTTCGCCATCCTCTGTTGTCGTACTGAAGGTCCCAGCGAGGTCATCGATCGAGACCTTGCCCGCTTCGTCGTAACGACGGCCCAGCAGATGGGCCGTGGCTTCATTGTAGTACAACAGCTTGCCATCACTTCCCACCAGAAAGATCGGCATACTGAGATAGCTCGCCAGCTGGCGAAGCAGGATCAGCTCGAGTTCTTGTTGGGCCACGATACCACCAGCTGCGAGAGGCTCTTGGCCAGGCTCGCAGAAACCTCCGGGAGAACGTCGGGCGCTTTAGTTGGCTGACCGATTCGCTACCGTGACGCCATACACGCCGTCCAGGAAGCCCCAGAGCGCATCTACCGAGCGCTGGGCGGCGTCGCGGGCGCGCTCGCGGTCGTCCTGGCCGTAGCGCTCGACAAAGCTGCGCCCTACTTCGGCGTGCCATTCGTCCGCACCAATGTGTACGGTGAAAAACTGGTGGCCGCGCTCGTTGTCGATGCCGTAGAAATCGCGCAGGCCGGCGATCTTCGTCTTCGCAACTTCGGGTACCTGCGATTCGTAGCAGTAGAGCGCGGTGGCGCCCTCCACGAACGAGCCGCTCTTGGTAACGTCGCGGAATGTCTCGACGAGACGCAGCGTTTCGGGCAGCGGCTCGCTCGTGATGATCTCCTCTCGCGACAGGCCGAGCGCTTCGCCGAAGCGGAGCCACAGCTCAGGGTGGTTCTCTTCGCCGCGCTCCTCTTCGATCAAGTTCTCCAGCAGCTCCTGTCGATCGCCCTGGTCGGGGCAGTTGGCATGGGCGGCGCTGACGTACTGCGGGAACGCCAGTACATGGTGGTAGTACTGCTGCGCATAGCAACGCAGATCGTCGAGGGTGAGCTCGCCGGCTTGCCAGGCCTGGTAGAACGGGTGCTTCAGCAGACTGCGCTCCTCGATCAGGCCGTCGATCTCGTCCGCGATGGACATCCCTGCGATGGTCATTCGGGCAACTCTCCTTACGTTTAGGCTGTGCGCGGAGCATAGCGCATCCCCGCGGCGCGCGTAAAGGGAGCGCCTCACACAGGAAACGAGCAGGCGAGCCGCGGAGGATCGGCTCGCCTGCGGGGTCTCAAGGGGTCGTGGGGGTTAGGGTGCGGGGGTCAGGTCTCCCGGCGCTACGGTCGCGGTGCCGCCGTTGTCATTCTTGTTGTCATCGCCACAGGCGCCGCTCAGAAGGGCGCCGAAGACGATGAATGTGGCACCCAGACCAAGGATGATTCGCTTGGGTAGCATGGTTACCTCCCTTCAGCTGGAGCCTTGATCGTACAATCCGCAGGCGCGACCACGGATCGTCCTGCCTCCGCCAGAACGAAGCGGTCGTTGTGCGGGATAATGTCGGGACTGTTGTGCGAGGGTCGCGCCAACCCAATGGGCGCGGTCGCTCCTTCGACTGCGCCGTCGCTCGGTTCGCGGATAAACAATAAGGGCCGATCCATCATTAACCGGCCCTTCGACGCCTGCGGGGTTAGCTGACGGGTTAGGGTGGAAGGTTCACCCTCTCCTCCGAAGAGGAGTTCACCCCAGAATGTGGTTCCCCCGTCTCCCTCTCACGAGAAGGAGTTCGGCGTATCCAAAACTAGGTTACCTGTGATCGTAAGGAGCATGGCGAGGCGCTGTCAATAGCCACGACGCGTTCGGCCGCCGAGAGCGCAGGTTCAGCGAAAGCTTCGCGGTCAAGTTTCTGCCGCTTCGGTTTGGCCTCGCCGGTCAGCGTTCGATTGGTACGTCCGGGAGGTTGCCCCACTCCTGCCACGAGCCGTCGTAGTTGCGCACGTCCGGGTAGCCCAGCACGTGACGCAGGACGAACCAGGTGTGCGCCGCCCGAACGCCGAGCTGGCAGTGCACCGCGATCGACTTGTCCTTGGGCAACCGCGCGTAGAGTCGCTCGAGCTCTTTCTTGGGGCGAAGTGACCCGTCCGGCGTGAGCGCGTCCTCCCAGAAGATATGGACAGCGCCCGGGATGTGACCGCCGCGCGCCGCTCGAACGTCCGTGCCCTGGTACTCCTCTGGAGTGCGCACGTCCAGGACGGCGTGGGCGCCGTCGTGGATGTGCATCTCGATCTGCTGCCAGGTAGCGCGCAGGCGCTCGTCGTGTTCGTGGGGCGTGGGGTAGTCCGAGGGCGCGATGGTTGGCACATCGGCCGTCATCGGACGGCCTTCGCGCTGCCACTTCTCGCGGCCGCCGTCCAGCCAGTGGAGCGGGCCCGGGTGGCGATAGTACTCGAACGTCCAGAGGGCGCGCGCTGCGTGCCGGCCACCGGCGTCGCCGTAGAAGACGAGCGTGTCGTCCGGGCGCAGGCCGAGGCGACGGGCGAGGGCGGCGAAGCGGTCGGCGTCGATCACGTGGCCGGAGGTTTCGTCCGGGTGCTCGATCAGGTCCTGGAGCCAGTCGATGGCGACGGCGCCGGGCAGGTGGCCGGAGGCGTACGCTTCGGGGTCGTGGGAGACCTCGATGATGCGCCCAGACGGGCGGCCGTCCGGCCGGGCGTTCGCCGCGTCGAGCCGGTCGGCGAGCCAGGCGGTGGAGACGAGGGCTTCGGACATGGCAGAGGCATTCTAACAACGGCCTGCGTCGGGCTGCTTGTCGCCCTTCGCGCTAATTGCTGATTGTTTGATTGGAATCGCGTATAGGGCGCGCTTGCGAAGCTGCGGTTGGGCCAAATCGTCGATTGATTTTCCACTGGCGATGAGGAGGAGCAGCTCTGCGTAAGACTGGAGGCCGTAGGCGAGCATCTCCATGCGGCGGCGGTCACGGCCGGTCATCTGGACGAGGGCATCGGCGGTCATGGGCATGGCGGTGAGCGCGGCGCGGAGCCCTTTGAGGCGCTTGGAGTAGCGACCGCTTTTGAGGGCGTTGAGGTTGCCTTTGGGCGCTCCGGCGCCGGGGCGTCGGCCGCCGCGTTTGGGCGCGCGAGGGGGTTCCATGGTAGATGCCTCTGCAAGGAGGATAGTGCTGCGGTGGGAGAGCGCGAAGGGGGAGGTGGCAGGCGGCGGGTTACGAGGGGAATCAGAGATTGGAGCGCGCTTGAGGCGTTAAGGCGCTTCAGCTAGAGACAAGTCTTCTTCGACGAACTGCCTCGACCATGCCAGTGCGCCATCAAAATTGAACTGACTACGCCGCATCCCCGGGAATAAGCTGCGGTAGGTCAGGCGGATCCTGCGCTGCAATTCTTCGTCCCTGGTCTGGTTAACAACGCGAATAGACGAGAACGAAAGATGCCTCAACGCCTCCCCGAATAGGAAGCCGGCTGCTATGTAGGTTACTGGAAGTGAATACCCTACAAAAGTAACTTCGTCCGCCTCACTTAGTTCACGGAAGGCGTGTGACCAA
>JBAROU010000251.1:0-9642 GCA_049642385.1 Dehalococcoidia bacterium
CATCCCACCCACCATGCGCTGATCCGGCCCCGCCGTAACGGTGCAGCCAGTCGCGCCGATGTTCTGACCCAGCAAGCTATTCACGCAACATCCTTTCCGAAAGCTACGAGCCATCGTACAGGGGCAGCGCCAGACCTGTCAAGCTCGACCTGCCGCTACTGCCGGCGAATCGGACGTGATAGCGTGTCTAGTGGAACATCCCCATGCGCGCTTTTACCTGCGGCCTGCTCACACTCTTCGTGCTCGGACTGGCAGCCGCATGCTCGAGCGGCTCCGGTTCAGCTCCTGCGCACTCCAAGCCGAACATCGTCGTC
Source organism: Dehalococcoidia bacterium (assembly GCA_049642385.1). Lineage (GTDB taxonomy): Bacteria > Chloroflexota > Dehalococcoidia > DSTF01 > RBG-16-68-14 > JBAROU01. Next base: position 315 of record JBAROU010000251.1, read on the forward strand.
ATCGTCACCGACGACGCGGATACGGCGTCATTCGCCTACACGCCGAAGACAAAAGCGGCGCTCTTGGACCAGGGGACGTTTTTCCCCAACTTCTTCATTACACTGTCGCTCTGCTGCCCGTCGCGCGTGACGTTCCTTCGCGGCCAGTACGCACACAACCATCGTGTCCTGACCAGCGGCCCGCCGGACGGCGGCTTCACCGCCTTCCAACAACATCAGTTGGATGACTCCACCGTCGCAACGTGGCTCCAGGACGCCGGCTACCGCACCGCCCTCATCGGGAAGTACCTCAACGGGTACCCAAAGGACAGCAACCGCTCGTACATCCCGCCTGGCTGGAGCGAGTGGTACGCCGCTGTCGGCGACCATGCCTACAGCCAGTTCAACTACACGCTGAACGAAAATGGCATACTCAACGCCTACGGGAAGGCGCCGGCAGACTATGGAACCGACGTCCTCTCGAGAAAAGCGGCCGGCTTCATTCGGCGCGCGAGCCGCGCGAACACGCCCTTCTTCCTGTATCTCACACCCCTGGCGCCGCACTGGCCAGCGGCACCCGCTCCGCGTTATGCTCACCTCTTCCCGGGCGCGAAAGCGCCTCGCACGCCAGCCTTTGACGAGGAAGACGTCAGCGACAAGCCCGACTACATTCAGGCCTTGCCCAGGATTCGTCCACCGCTTGACGAGCTGTATCGCAAGCGACTCCAGTCCATGCAGGCGGTCGACGACATGGTCGCCAATGTCGTTCGCGAGCTCGGTCGACAAGGCAAGCTCGACAACACGTACATCTTCTTTACAACCGACAATGGGTTTATGCTCGGCCAGCACCGCATTGGCGGCGGCAAACGGGTACCGTACGAGGAGTCGACGCGCGCGGCGATGATCGTGCGCGGCCCCGGCGTGCCGAAGGGCGCCACGCTCCACCATCTCACAGCGAACACTGACATCGCGCCGACGTTGGCGGACCTCACAGGCGTGGACACGCCCAGCTTCGTCGACGGACGTTCGCTCGTCCCCCTGCTCGAGTCGGAGCCACCACCGCTCGCTGAGTGGCGGCACGCGCTCTTGCTTGAGTACTGGCCGGGGCGCGTCGATCAGCGCTCGCTTCTCCAGGTGCCCAGGTTCTCCGGCGTCCGGACGCAGCACCTTGCCTACATTGAGTACGCCACGGGCGAGCGAGAACTCTACGATCTGCGCACCGACCCAGACCAGCTCGACAACATCGCCGCAAGCGCGGGCAAAGGGACCTTATCGCAGCTATCTCAACTCGTAGCGGCGCTAAAGATCTGCCAAGATGACGATTGTCAGGATGCTGAAGATACGGCCGTTCCAGCGGACGTTCAAGGTGTCCTCGGCCTCACAAAACGGCCGAGAGACTATTCGTCCAATCGCAGGGTCATCGCGCTTACGCCCCACTCCTCGCCGTAGCGCCGCACGGCCTGGAACTGCGCCGACACGCGCGCAGGCAATGGAAATTCATCTAGCGTGGCATCCCGGAAGCCGAAGCGCGCGTAGAACGGCGCTGCGTCCATCGTGAACAAGAACACCTGCGTGAGACCGTGCGTTCGCGCGCGATCCAGCACCCACTGGAGAATGCGCGCGCCCACGCCCGTTCCGCGCAACGCCTCCTCGACGGCCATCGAGCGCACGAGCCCCGCGTCGCTGCCGGGATACGTCTCCAGGCCGCCACAGCCGACGACGCGTCCCGCCGCCTCCGCCACGACGAAGTTGTCCAGGTGGGCCTCCAGCTCAACGGCCGGCAGGTGCGCCGCCTCAAGCAGCGCCACCATCGCCGGCATATCGTCCGCCGTTGCGGACCGCAGGGCAATCGTTCGTTCACTCACCGTCGAACCTCGACCTTCGAACTTCGAGTATCGAAAACGTCACATCGCGCGCAGGACGCGGATCCGCTCCTTGATGGGCGGGTGCGTATCGAACAGGTTGTTGAGGAAGCTCTTATGCTCTGTCAGGGGATTGTTAATGTAGAGGTGCGACGTCGCCTTGTTCGCCACCTCCAGCGGATCAGTATCCCCGGCGATCTTCTCCAACGCGCTCGCCAGCCCCTCCGGGTTGCGTGTGAGCAACGCGCCCGACGCGTCGGCCAGGTACTCCCGCTGGCGGGAGATCGCCATACGGATCAGCTGCGCCGCGATCGGCGCCAGGATCGCCGCCAGGATCGCGACGACGTAGATGATCGCCACGGCCCCGCCGCCCCCGCGACCTCGGTTGCTCGAACGGCGGCCCGCGCCGAAGAACGTGAGACGAAAGAGAAAGTCAGCCATCAGCGCCGACAGGCCCACCAGCACGACGACGATGGTCATTACCCGGATGTCGTAGTTGCCGATGTGCGACAGCTCGTGGGCGATCACGCCTTCCAGCTCCAGCTTGTCCAGCTTCTGGAGCAGCCCACGCGTGACAGCCAGCGCCGCGTGGTCCGGGTCGCGCCCCGTGGCGAACGCGTTCGGCGAGCCGTCCTCGATCACGTAGACCTTGGGCATCGGCAGCCCCGAACCGATGCAGAGGTTCTCGACGGAGCGCAGCAGCTCCGGCTCCTGCTCCTTCGTCACCTCGTGTGCGCCGGACATCGAGAGCGCGATGTTCGACGAGGCGTAGTAGCTGAACAGCGCGAAGATCAGGAAGGGAATGATCAGCAGCGGCGCGTACGGATACGGCAGCCCGATGGCTAACCCGACGACAATCGATAGGCCGGCAAGCAGCACAACAAAGCCGACGAGCAGCAGAATCGTGTTGCGCCGGTTGGCGCCGATCCGGTCGTAAATGAGGAGTGGCTGTTGCTCCGCCACGACGGCGTGCCCGGCTAGGTGGAAGCGCTAAAGCTGACCGGCACGTCCTCTCGGGCCGCCTCTTCCGCCTCGAAGAACTCAAACGCTTCGAAGTTGAACATGTTGGCGATGATCACGCTGGGGAACACCTGGATGCGCGTGTTGAAGTCCATCGCGTTCCGGTTGTAGAACTGGCGCGCGAACGCGATCTTCTCCTCGATATCGGAGAGCTCGCGTTGGAGGGCCAGGAAGTTCTCGTTCGCTTTGAGCTGCGGGTAGTTCTCCGACACAGCAAACAAGCTGCGCAGCGCCTGCGTCAGCACGTTGTCGGCCTGCGCCGCCTGCGCCGCTCCGCCCGCCTGATCGAGCTGCGACCGGGCGCGCGTCACGTTCTCCAGCACGTCCTTTTCGTGCGCGGCGTAGCCCTTCACCGTCTCCACTAAGTTCGGGACCAGGCTCGCCCGCCGCTTGAGTTGCACGTCGATACCGGACCACGCCTCGCGCGTGCGTACGCGCGAGCGCACCAGTCCGTTATACATCGCCAGTAAGGCCAGACCGGCCACCACGATCAGGCCCACGACCACCGCGAGTACGATGACGACTGGTAGCATTCACACACCCCCTACTTGCGAAACAAGCGCATTCTACCATAACGCTCCGTTACGTTGACATCCGCGGCAGTCGTAGGTTAGATGAACTAACACGCTTGTAACATTCGCATTCCCAGAGCTTCCCGGGAGGTCACCCGTGCTCAGCATGCAGTACAACCCCGTCGCGCCGGACATGCGCGACAACCCCTACCCCTTCTACAAGCAGCTTCGCGAGCAAGACCCCGTCCACTGGAGCGAGCTAATCGAAGCATGGCTGCTCACACGCTACGACGATGTGATCAGCGTGCTGAGAAGCCCGGACTTCTCCGCCGACCGCACCCAGGCGAACAATCGCTTCACCCAAGAGATGATGGAGCGACAAGACCAGAGTCTCGTCGCGCGCGCGACCACCATGCTCGGCGCCGACCCGCCGGAGCACACGCGCCTGCGCAACCTCGTCAGCAAAGCCTTCGCCGCGCGCACCGTCGAAGCGATGCGACCGCACATCCAGGACATCGCGGTTGAGCTGCTCGACGCCGCCGATCCGAAGGACTTCGATCTCATTCGCGACCTCGCCACTCCGATGCCCGTGATCGTCATCGCTGAGATGCTCGGCGTGCCGGCCGAGCGCCGCGCCGACTTCAAGCACTGGTCGGACGACATCGTCGCCTCGCTCGGCGCGCTCTCGTCACCGGACGTGGTCGAGCGAGCGCAGGCGGCGGCCCAGGACATGGCAGAGTACTTCGCGGGGGTGATTGAAGAGCGGCGCCAGAACCTCGGCGACGACTTAATCAGCGGCCTCATCGCGGCAGAGGAGCGTGGCGACGTACTCAGCACTGAGGAGATGATCGCCACCTGCATCCTGCTCCTCGCCGCCGGCAACGAAACGACGACGAACCTGATCGGCAACGGCATGCTGGCTCTGGCACGCAAACCTGACCAGCTCCAGCTGCTGACGAGCGACTTCTCCCTGATCGAGAGCGCGGTTGAGGAGTTCCTCCGCTACGACGGCACCGTTCAGAGCACTGCCCGTGTCGCGACGAAGCCACTGGAGATCGAGGGGCGCAAGATCGAGCCCGGGCAGCTCGTGATGACCTCGCTCGCGGCTGCCAACCACGATCCTGCCCAGTTCGACAACCCTGATGAGCTGGACATCACCCGGCAGGACAACCGCCACGTCGCCTTAGGCTTCGGCATCCACTTCTGCCTGGGGGCGCCGCTCGCCCGGATCGAGGCGCAGACCGCCTTCCGGGAGCTGCTCAGCCGCTGGCCGAACCCGCAACTGGTGTCGAACGAGGTCGATTGGAACCCCTCGTTCATCCTGCGCGGCCCCAAGAGCCTGCCCTTGAACCTCGAGGCCTAGACCTTCCCGACCAGCCCTTGCAGCAGCGCCCGCGTGCGCTCCATCGAGCCTTCCTCGACCGGGAAGATTGCGCCGGTGAAATCCGTCGCTCCCGCCGCCGCGAAGCCGCGCAGCTGCTGCTCCACCTCCGCCTCATTGCCGACGACGACGACGTCCTGCGGGCCAGCAGCGCCCTCCTTGGCCAGCATGCGTTTGTAGTTCGGTAGCTGGCCGTACACCTGAAACATCTGCCCTGCGCGCTCGCGCGCGCCTGCCGCGTCGTTCGTCACCGCGATGGGCAGCGCGACACAGATGCGCGGTTTCGGGCGGCCCGCAGCCTCCGCCGCCGCGTTGATCCGCGGTGCGACGTGCGTCTCGATCGTCTTGCGGCCGGTCATCCAGGTAATCGTGCCTTCGGCCTGCTCTCCCGCGACGCGTAGCATCACCGGCGCCAGCGCTGCGATCAAGATCGGGAACGACGTGGCGCCGGGCACCTGCACGCCCGCCGTGGTGCGAAACACCTCGCCCTGAAAGGACACCCGCCCTTCGCGCACGAGCGGTCCCAGCACGGACATGTACTCGCGCATGTGCCGCGCCGGCTTCTCGTAGGAGAGGCCCCACATGCCCTCGACCACAGGCGCGTGCGAGAGCCCGATGCCCAGCGTGAGCCGGCCACCGGTCGCGGCCTGCGCGAACAACGCGCGCCGGGCCATGTCCCACGGCTGGCGCGGGTACACGGGTACAACAGATGTCCCCATCTCGATCCGGCTCGTCTGGCGGCCAGCGAGCGCGATCATCATCAGCGCATCGACGCCGAAGATGTCCGAGAACCACACGCCGTCGAAGCCGTCGCGCTCCGCCGCGACGACGGTCTCGATCTGCTGGTCGATGGGCGTGGTATCGACCAAGAAGAGTCCTATGCGCATCGCGTCCTCCTCGCTGTCTGAGCGTTCGGGCCGGTTGAGCATACTGATGGCCTCCAGCGCCCGTCAAGGACATCCCAATTGACACTCCTCACTCGCTGATGCTACCCTGCCTTTCGATCTGCGATGAACGCCCACACAATGGCGATGCCAAAGCCCTGGAGCGGCCCAATTTGGTCGGGCCGTTCGGGGCGCCTCCCCTAAACCCCTCACAGGGAAGGAGGTATCGTCATGTCTTCCTCGACAACCTTTGCTACAGGATTGCGCTGTCGGGAGTGTAAACGGGAATACCCGCTCGACCCGATCTACGTCTGCGAATTCTGCTTCGGCCCGCTAGAAGTCGATTACGACTACGACGCGATGCGCAACGTCGTCACGCGCGAGAGGATCGAGCAGGGGCCACGCTCCATCTGGCGCTACGCCGCTCTGCTCCCCTGCGACGCGGGCAACGCCGTCAATATCGAGGCGGGCTTCACGCCGCTGGTCAAGGCGGACCGCCTGGCCGACGAGCTTGGGCTACGCCACCTCTACCTGAAGAACGACTGCGCCAACCCAACGTGGTCCTTCAAAGACCGCGTTGTCACCGTCGCCGCGACGAAAGCGCGCGAGTTCGGCTTCAAGACGCTCGCCTGTGCCTCTACCGGCAACCTGGCGAATAGCGTCTCCGCCCACGCGGCGCGCGCGGGCCTGGACGCGTTCGTCTTCATCCCGTCCGACCTCGAGCAGGGGAAGATCATCGGCTCCGCCGTCTACGGCGCTACGCTCATTGCCGTCGACGGCAGCTATGACGACGTGAACCGCCTCTGCTCGGAGCTGACCGGCAAGTACGACTGGGCATTCGTCAACGTCAACATGCGGCCCTACTACGCTGAAGGGAGCAAGACGCTCGGCTACGAAGTGGCCGAGCAACTCGGCTGGCGCGCGCCGGATCACTGCGTCGTGCCGCTGGCGTCGGGTTCGCTCTACGTGAAGATCTGGAAGGGGCTGCAAGAGCTGGCCAAGCTCTGGCTGATCGATAGCGTCCACACCAAGATGTCCGGCGCGCAAGCGGCCGGCTGCTCACCGATCGTTACTGCCTGGGAGAGCTGCACGCTGAACGTCAAGCCGGTGCAGCCGCGCACCATCGCCAAGTCGCTCGCCATCGGAAACCCGGCCGATGGCTACTACGCGCTTCAGGTGATGGCGGAATCGGGCGGCAGCGGCGTTGCCGTGAGCGACGAAGAGGTCGTCGCCGGCATCCAACTGCTCGCTCGCACCGAAGGCATCTTCGCCGAAACCGCGGGCGGCGTCGTGATCTCCGGCCTGAAGCGCCTCGCCGAGTCGGGGCGCGTCGGCCGCGACGAAGTCGTCGTCGCCTACATCACCGGCGCCGGACTGAAGACACAAGAAGCCGTAACCGAGGTGCTCGCACCGCCCCTCCACATCAAGCCGACGCTCGCCTCATTCGAGGCGGCGTTCGGCGAACGACGTGATGTTGGAGTGCAGGCGGCGGGCAGCGCCCCGGCGACGGAGTCCGCTCCGCGGACCGGATAGGGAGGAGAATGCGGCATGGCATCACAACGAGTGAAGTTCACGTTTCCCCAGGAGCTGATCACGTTGCCCATCATCTACGAGCTGGGCAAGCAGTTCAACATCGTCACCAACGTACGGCGCGCCGACGTCACCGCCGACCGCGGCTGGGTCGTCCTCCAGCTCGAGGGCGACTTGGGCGAGATCGAGCGCGGCCTCGACTGGGTCGCCGCCAAGGGCGTCCGTGTCGACCCCGTCCAGGGCGACATCGTCGAAGGGTAAGCGAACGCGCCACAGATAGCACAGGTTCTCGCAGAAAAGAGCTCCTGTGCCAGTCTGTGGCAAAAGGATGATCAATTCGATGACGACAACCGACGCCGATCGAAAGACGAAGCGCACCACGCTCAAGCGCCACCCCGAACGTGGTGCGCACGACTTCGGGACGATCGCGCGCATCCTGGACGAGGCGATCTACTGCCACGTCGGCTTCGTCGTCGACGGGCAGCCGTACGTTGTGCCCACCGGCTTCGGGCGCGATGGGCGCACGCTCTACATCCACGGCTCGGCCACCAGCCGCATGCTGCGCAATCTCTCCAGTGGCGTCCGCGTCTGCGTCACCGCAACGCTGTTCGACGGGCTCGTCATGGCGCGCTCGGCGTTCAAGCATTCGATCAACTATCGCTCGGTCGTGGTGCTCGGCATCGCGCAGCCGCTCGAAGCAGACGAGAAGCTGCACGGTCTGCGCACGATCACAGAGCACATCGCGCCCGGACGCTGGGCAGACGTTCGCTCGCCCAGCGAACAGGAGCTCAAGGCCACATCCGTGCTCAAGCTCGACATCGACGAGGCGTCCGCCAAGATCCGGCAGGGGCCGCCCATCGAGGACGAAGAGGATGCCACACGGCCTGTGTGGTCCGGCCAGCTACCGTTCGCCCTCGAACCGCAAGCGCTCGTGGCGGACGACCTAACGCCGCCCGATATAGCGCCGCCCGCGTACCTGATCGATTACCGCCGCCCGGACCGCGCCGATGCTCGCTGACCTATGTGCTCATCTATGGCATAATCACAAGTGAGGTTCTCATGGCCGTAACCGTTCGTATACCAACACCCCTGCGCAAGCTGACCAACGAAGAGGACGTCGTCGTCACCAACGACGGCGGCACCCTCGCCCAGCTCATCGACGCGCTCGAGCGGCAATACCCGGGCCTGAAGGAGCGCGTCTGCGATGAGAGCGGCGAGCTGCGCCGCTTCGTGAACATCTACGTCAACGGCGAGGACGTGCGCTTCCTCTCCGGCCTCCAGACCTCCATCGAGGACGCGGAAGTGAGCATCGTCCCCGCCGTGGCCGGCGGCAGCTAGAGAGCAAGGCGAGTCACTCAAGCCTCACTCGTTTAAGGCGCTGTGGTAGCGCTTCGAAGATCGCTCCGTCCAACGGCCCTGTCAGGATAGATACGCTACGATCCCGAGTTGCAAGCCCACTGTTGAACGCAAGAGGAGAACCTGCATGAACGTCGAGCAGTTCGTCGTCAACATCAACAGCGAGCAACCAGAGAAGTTGATCGCCTTCTACCGAGATGTCGTCGGCCTGACGCCAAACCCTGAGTTCGGGCCAGGGGCGTTTATGGCAGGATCATCATCATTCATCGCATTCATCGTTGAAGGACACAGCGACGTGCAGGGCCCGACGAAGGAGCCACAGCGGATACTGTTGAACTTCATCGTCGGCGACCTGGCGTCAGAGCAGAAGCGGATCGAGGCGGCGGGCGTCACGTTCATTCTGAGCGCGGCAGAGGAGCCAGGGTTTGGCATCATTTCCACGTTCCTGGACCCGGACGGCAACTACTGCCAGCTCATCGAACTCGCCTCCTAGCGGATGGCTCGCGCGGCAACCCGCGTCATCCAGCGCTAGCTTACGCCTTCGCCGGTTTCTCCGTGATCCACGGCGTCAGAAGCATCCTCGGCCTTGTGTCCGTTCCATTCGCCTTCTACGATAGCCACACATGGCTCTCTTGGGCTTCGGCTGGCAGAAGGAACGGCTGCGGCGGCGATTCTACCCGCCCGACTTCCGCGGGATGTACGACCGCCTCCAGGACACGATCGACGAGTACGTCCGCCCCAGCGACATCGTCCTCGACGCCGGCTGCGGCAGCGGCCGCGTGTTCCAACATCGGCTCGCCGGCC
>JBAROU010000011.1:0-8653 GCA_049642385.1 Dehalococcoidia bacterium
CGCCGTGCGTGACGCCGCCGAACAGGCGGGCGGCCGCCGGCCCGTGCAGCTCGTGCCGGAGCCGCTCGCCGCGGCCATCGGCGCGCGCATCCCCGTCGGCACGCCCAGCGGCAACATGGTCGTCGACATGGGCGGCGGGCGCACGGAAGCCGCCGTCATCTCGATGTACGGCATCGTCGTCTCGGAATCAGTGCGCGTTGCCGGTGACCGCATGGACGACGCCATCGCGGCCTACGTGAAGCGACGCCACAACATGGTGATCGGCGAGCGCACTTCGGAAGAGGTGAAAATGGGCATCGGCAGCGCCATCCCACTCCCCGAAGAGCTGACCATGGCCGTGCGTGGCCGCGATCAGATCACCGGCCTGCCGCGCACCATCACGCTCAACAGTGGCGAGATCACCCAGGCGATCCAGGACTGCCTCGCCAGCATCGTCGAGACCGTGCGCACCGTGCTCGAGCGCACGCCGCCGGAGCTCGCCGCCGACGTCGTCGACCGTGGCGTGGTGCTCACGGGGGGCGGCGCGCTGCTGCGCCACCTCGACGTGCTGCTTTCGCAGGAGACCGGCATCCCCTGCCACGTCGCAGACAACCCGCTCGAATGCACAGCGATCGGCGCCAGCGTCGCGCTGGAACACCTCGACGTGATCAAGCGCAGCTTACCCACCGAGGAGGAATCGCTCGTCGCGAGCGCATAGCGCCACCTGCGACTCATGATCCAGCGAGTCGGCGCTCTCGTTCTCTACAGCAAGCAGCCCGACCGCGCCGCCGAGTTCTATCGCCGTCTCGGCTTCCCTTTGACCGAAGAGACGCACGAGGACGAGGTGCGTCATTACGCCTGCGAGATTGGCGGTGTCCATGTTGCGATCTTCGAGGCAGGCGGCGATGCGCCGCCGCCGGTTCGCGCACATGGCGCGACGATGTTCGACTTCGCCGTGACCTCGCTCGATGAGATCCTGAGCGTCGCGGAGGAAGCCGGTGGGAAGATCTTGTTAGGAGAGCCTCAGGAGGTCGAGTGGGGCCGGCGCATCATCCTGCTCGACCCGGACGGCCGCGAAGTCCAGTTCTTCGAGCCGAAGAGCGCGTAGCGTCTTACTTCGCCGGTAGGTCCTGGTCTTTGATGTAGAAGGTCATGCTCTGCAGCGCCAGCACGGGATCGATGTCTTTCACGCGCACGCTCGCCGGCACGTGCGGCGAAACGGGGGCATAGTTCAGGATCGCCTTCACGCCGCAGGCGACGAGCATGTCGATCACCGCGCGGGCGCTCTCGCCCGGTACCGCCACGATCGCGATGCCGACTTTCTGTTTCTGAAGCACCTCTTGCAGCGTGTTGATCGGCTTGACGATCAGGCCGTCGACGCTCGTGCCAACGATGCCCGGGTCGGCGTCGAATGCCTCTACGATGCGGAAGCCCTGCGGCGCGAACCCGCCGTAACCCACGATCGCGCGGCCCAGCCGGCCCACGCCGACGAGCACCATCGGCCATTCGCGTGTCAGGCCGAGGATATCGCGCAGCTCGTCCAGCAGGCGTTGGACGTTGTACCCACGTCCCTGCTTCCCAAAGCGCCCGAAGTAGCTCAGATCCTTGCGGATCTGGGCAGGCGTCACACCAAGTTGGTCGCCCAGCTCCTGCGAGCTGACCACCTCCATGCCCTGTCCGCGCAGCGACTCAAGCGCGCGGGCATAGACCGGCAGCCGGTCGATGACAACTTCGGGGATTTCTACGGGCATCGTCCGCTCCTAGCCCGAGCAGGCACAGTGACGTGTCCTTCCGTCTGTGATTGAGAACGCGAGCACAATGTAGCATCGGCCCATCTGATGATCAACTTGATCAGCGCTGACCCTGATCCGCCTCAGGATTGGGGAACAGAACGCCCGCCGCTTGGCGGGCGCTGGTACTGTCCATGTGTGGCTGGTGGTTAGCTGCGGGTGTCCGGCTCGCTCTTCGGGTCCAGCTTGATCGGCGCTTGACCGCCCAGCGCCCAGCCCGGCTTGCCCACCTGCGGCTGTGGGGACTCCTGCCCCTCGGTCGGCTCCGCGGGCTCTTCCGTCGGCTGCTCGGGCGGTGGTTCGTCCTTCGCGCGCTGCGGCGTCTCGCCGACCGGCGCATCGAGGAGCTTCGTCAGGCCATCGCCTTCCATCGTCTCCTCGTCGAGGAGGTGCAGGACGAGTTCATCCAGCTTGTCGCGGTGCTCGTTCAGTACTTCCTTTGCGGTCTCGTACGCCTTGTCGATGATGCGGCGCACTTCGTCGTCGATCTGCTCGGCCACCTTCTCGCTGTAGTTGCGCTGCTCGGATATCTCGCGGCCCAGGAAGACGAGCTCCTCCTTGCGACCGAAGCTCCGCGGCCCCAGACGCTCGCTCATGCCCCATTGCGTCACCATCTGGCGGGCGATGCGCGTCGCCTGCTCAATGTCGCTTTGCGGGCCGGTCGTCATCTCGCCCAGGACCATCTCTTCGGCGACATGACCGGCCAGCACCGCGGCCAGGTGGTCCTGGAACTGCGAGCGGGTCATCAGGTGTCGGTCTTCGTCCGGCAGATAGCGCGTGAAACCGCCTGCCATCCCGCGCGCGACGATGCTCACCTTGTAGGGTGGGTCGGCGTTCGGAAGGTAATGGCCGACGAGCGCGTGGCCAGCTTCGTGGTACGCGATCACCCGCTTCTCGCGGTCGCTGATCACGCGGCTCTTGCGCTCCGGCCCGGCGATGACGCGGTCGATCGCCTCGTTGAACTCATCAAGTGTAATCGTCTTCTTGTTACGCCGCGCCGCCAGGATCGCCGCCTCGTTCACCAGGTTCGCGATGTCGGCGCCGGAGAACCCCGGCGTCTGCTTCGCGAGCACCTTTAGGTCCAGACCCTCCTCCAGCGGCTTGCCCTTCGAGTGTACCTCTAGGATGCCCTGGCGGCCGCGGATGTCGGGCCGGTCGAGCACCACCTGGCGGTCGAAGCGGCCCGGGCGCAGCAGCGCCGGGTCCAGGATGTCTGGGCGGTTGGTAGCCGCGATCACGATGACGTTCGTGTTCGTGTCGAATCCGTCCATCTCGACCAGGATCTGGTTCAGCGTCTGCTCGCGCTCGTCATGGCTGCCGCCCAATCCCGCGCCGCGCTGACGTCCGACGGCGTCGATCTCGTCCACAAAGACGATGCAGGGCGAGTTGCGCTTCGCCTGGTCGAACAGGTCGCGCACGCGCGATGCGCCCACGCCCACGAACATCTCGACGAACTCAGAACCGCTAATCGAGAAGAACGGCACGCCCGCCTCGCCGGCAACCGCGCGCGAGAGCAGCGTCTTGCCCGTGCCCGGCGGGCCCAGTAGCAGGACACCGCGTGGAATGCGCGCGCCCAGCGCCGCGAACTTCTCGGGGTACTTGAGGAACTCAACGACCTCCTGGAGCTCTTCCTTCGCCTCGTCTACGCCGGCCACGTCCGAGAACGTGACCGTGGGCCGGTTGCCCGCGAAGGTGCGCGCCCGGCTCTTGCCGAAATTCATCGCCTGGGAATTCGATCCCTGCGCCTGGCGCATGAAAAAGATCAGGATGGCGCCAATAAAGAAGATAGGTAACAGGGTAATCAGGAAACCAAACCAGTTCCCGAACTTGCTCGGTGAGGTCACGCTCACCTCGACCCCGTCTGCGCCGCCGACGGGTACGTCCGCCTGGCGGAGGATCTCGACCATGCTCTGGTCGGATTCCTTGCGGGACTTGACCTGGCTACCGTCGTCGAGCGTTACTTTGAGCGCGTCACCATTGACTTCAATCTTCTGCACCCCGCCATCCTTGGCTAGGGCGATGATCGAGCTCAGGTCCTTAGGCTGCTTGCTGTCCCCACGTGAGATCAGCGAAACGATAATGGCGACGACGGCGACGAGGATGAGGAGATAGATGAATCCGTTGCGAAGCCAACGGGAACTCATACTGAACCTGCTTTCTCGAACGCGCCGTCAGATCCCAGGGGGTAGCAGCGAACGGCGAGTGTCTTCACAAGTATAACAAAGGCCTCAACACTTGGAAACGCATCAAGTACCGGTCTGCAACAGTATCGGTCGAAAGCCCGGCAAACTTACTCTTCGCCGTCCGATACCAGCTTGCCCGCCTGCGCCCAATCCTCCTTCGCCACGTCTTGGAAAATCACGATCGTGGCCTCCGGTGTGGTTTGGGCCACGTTGCACACCACTTCCGTGATCTGGCGCGCCAGCTCGCGCTTCTGTGCCTGGGTTCGCCCCGGCCACATCTCCACTCGTACAATTGGCATCGTGCCCTCCTCTTGGCGTTGGATTCAGCGCATCATAGCACGAAGGTTCGGGTCGTTTGACCCTGAACGATGCTCGGTCTAGCATCTGGGCAGGGTTTCATGCTGAAGCTCTGCCCGGAAGGGAAGACAGCTTGCCGTTCACCCGGCCGATCCCGACGCTGACCTACGAGCTCGCCGCGTGGCGTCAGGGCGCCCGCTACGTCGCCGGCGTCGATGAGGCAGGTCGCGGCCCCATGGCCGGGCCCCTGGTCGCCGGCGCCGCCGTCCTTGACCCCGAAGTCGCCGCTTTGTGGTGGTCGGAGTTGCGCGACTCCAAAGTGCTCACCGCCGCCCAGCGCTCCGAGCTGGCCGTCCGCCTACGCGAAAGCGTGGACTTCGGCGTGGGCATCGCCGGTCATGACGAGATCGACGACGACGGCCTCACTGCGGCAACCCACCGCGCGATGGTGCGCGCGCTCGGGAACCTCGCGCGCCGGCCGGAGTTCGTGCTCATCGACGCTGTGACGCTGCCGCAGGACATCGGCCCGCAGCGCGCGCTGATCGATGGCGACGCGATCTGCGTCTCGATCGCCGCCGCGTCGATCATTGCGAAGGTGGAGCGCGACCGGCTGATGGACGAGTACGATCGGACCTACCCGCACTACGGGTTCGCGCGCAACCGCGGCTACTGCACGCCCGACCACCTGAGCGCGCTCAGTGAGCACGGGCCGTGCCCGATCCACCGACGCTCGTTCGCGCCGGTGCGGATCTACCTGGAGCAGAACGGCTCGGGCGACTAGCGGTCACCGCCGTAGTCGACGGTGACTTGGAAGGTGTGGTCGCCGCCGGCCACCATGCCGTGCGTATTGACCGAGATGCTTGCCGCGCCCTGTGTGAATTCGGCAGCTAGCACGCGGCCGACTTGCTCGCCTCCCGCAGTGGCTGCTACCTGCCTTGCCTGATACGACCAGTTGCCCCGCAGGCTCAGCGCGTAGAACTCGATGACGTCACGCGCCGTCATCGCAGCCGGTGCCGCGTAGGTGGCGTTCGTCGTGTAGCCCAACGGCTCGTCGCCCGCTGCGCTCCCGAAGTAGGGACTCGAGGCGGTCTCCAGCCGCTTCGCGCCGGGGAGTACCGGCAGCGCGTCCAGCAACACCTCGTTCTTCTGTACGTAGGGGCTCTTCTCCGTGCTGCTGCTATCACTTCCGCCGCAAGCGACGGCGAGGAGCATCAGCAGCGCCGCTGACACCACCAGGATCGTTTTGATAGCCATGCTGTACTCATTGTCGTCAGCTCTCCTGGCGAAGGCCAGTGGCGCGCTCGCGGGTTTCCTGACGGTCGGCGTCCCCATTGTTGCTCGTGCCGTCACTAGCGCTCGGGTCTTCGACGCTCGTTGACCAGGCCGGCCTTGTTACGTCGCTCACGCGCTCGCCACCCGACTACTCGATCGACGCGGAGATGATGGTGAACCTACGCGAAGCCGCGCTGAGCTAACCGGCCTGGCTGTGCACGCCATGACCTCCCGCCGCAAGCGCCCTCGGTGACTGGTGAACGCGTCGCCACAGACCGCCTATGCGCGCCGGGGTTGGCTATACTGCGGCTCGTGAGCGAGGTCGGGATTCGGCGGATTGAGCCTTCGGACAGGGCGATCCTACGACGCGTTCGGCTGCGGGCGCTCCTTACTGACCCCGCTTCCTTTGGCTCTACGCACGAGCGGGAAGCCGCCTTTCCCGATCAGACATGGTCCGAGCGGACGGCACGCAGCTCGTCCGGAGACGACACGGCGACGCTTCTTGCCATCTCGGGCGACGAGCCTGTAGGCATCGTCACGGCGATTCGCGACGGGGCCCAGAGACAACTCTTTCACGTCTTCGAAATGTGGGTCGCTCCCGAAGCTCGCCGAGAAGGAATTGGTCGAAGGCTCCTCAATGGGATCGAAGGATGGATCGCCTCCTGCGGTGGCGCTACTGTGCAGCTGTCCGTGTCGGACGCAGCGATGGCCGCAATGCGGCTCTACGAGAGTGCAGGATACAGGCCCGACGGCAACTCAGCCCAGTCGAGACATACGTCTGGACTGACCGAGATCAGCCTTCTCAAGCAACTCCATGACGATGAGGCGCTAGTCGAAGCCGTTCTCATGAACAAAGCCAACGATGCGCCGATGCCGACCCGCTCTCCATGGGAGGACGAGGCTAGGAACTGGATCAAGTGGGCGCGTACGCCTGGCCACGATGTCTTCCTGTATTACGCGCCGTCCTTCTTTGACGAGATCGTTCCCGACACAGGGGGGCTAACGCTGGAGATTGGCTGTGGGGAGGGCCGGGTTGCTCGGCAGTTGGCGTCGCGGGCACACAACGTGGTCGCGCTCGACTCGTCATTGACACTCGTGCGACACGCCCGCGAGGCCGATGCTCTGTCGGCGTATCTCGTCGCCGACGCGACGGCGCTACCGTTCGCGGATGCCACGTTCCAAACCGTGGTGGCATACAATTCGCTGCAAACGATGGGCATTATGGCTGATATGGCGAAGACCGTTCAAGAGGCGGGACGCGTCGTCAAACCGTCGGGCCACTTCTGCCTCTGCGTCGCACATCCCATGACTGACGTGGGACGCGTCAAGGAGCCCTCCGCCGACGGAGACTTGGTCATCTCAGGGTCGTACTTTGAGCAGCAGTGCGTCAACGATACCGTGACGAAGGACGGTCTGACGATGACCTTCCACGGCTGGACCTACACGTTGGAGGACTATGTGCGGGCCCTCGAAGAAGCTGGCTTCCTCATCGAACGGGTGCGCGAGCCGATCCCGAGCTCGGAGCAGGTGACGCAGCGCCCCAGCCTGGAAGGATGGCGGCGCGTCCCCTTGTTTCTCTTCATAAGGGCTGTCAAGCGCGCGCGTTAACTGCGCGCCGCCGCGCACCTATGCGCGACAGGATAGACCTACGGTGATCCCGCTGGGGTGGGCGATCCTGGTTGAGGAGACGGCGTGGTGGTGATCAGGAGGCGAACTAGCAGGGCACAGGCCACACGGCCAGCACCTAGGGCTGTTGCACTCTTAGAATCTCAGATGACGGAAATTTGAGGATGTCGTTCCCGCCATCGGCCCGTCTGACTACAATGAACCCCTGGCCTTGACCGACGTATCTAAGCTCTGGACTAACGAATTCGTTACCCATGTCGGTCCAGTCTGGCGCTAGCTGGTCGTGCGAGGCGAGAACCACCACCTGCTGCCCAAAGTCCGTGGTCTCTGCGTTCTTTTCTGCGTAACCCAGTAGGTTCCCGCTAACGTACGGCGTTACGGTCAGCAACAGCAGAATAATGACGACTAGCATGGGTAACCCTGGTTTCGCCGCAGCATGCGAAGGCGACACAAGCGTATACCCAAAGTATAAGACCAAGCCACCCCCGGCTAGCGTCACAGCGTTTAGGCCAAGTACCAATAGGGCTGTCCTCCAGCCCTCCGTAAACCACAACAGGGCGCTAGGCCCCACAACCGCGGAGCTCATGAAGAGAACAAATAGCGCGTCGGGCGCTCTAGCAGGAAGACGCCCAGAGATTCGTGCTACGAAGGGATAGAGTTGTACTTCTTCCATGCGGCGCCGTATGGCCTGATTTTCGACGATCTGTTTTTCGACTTCGGTGCGTAGCGACGGCGCTTCGTCATACAACGCATCAAGTTCTCGATCGAGATCATCGCTGTGGCCTTCGAGAACTAGCCTCTTGTTGGCCGCGTTCAGACGTCCGATCCACCCATTGTGTTTAGCCAGTAAGTCTTCCTGCTGACTAATGAGTGCGTCGACCGGGGCGAGGTGCTCAGAAAATCTTGCAGTGACGCCGATTAGCCATATGGTTCCCGCGACGGCGAGGAAGGCGGGAAGCAGGCTGCGCCAGCTCGCGAACATGATGTCTTGAAGAGAGACATCCAGATCGCTCAGGCTGACTCCGAAGACACCATAGTAAGATTGGAGATATATGCGGCCTGCAACGTAAGAGGCGAGCAAGAAAAGACCTGAAGCGGCGGATAACGCGCCGAGGTGTTCGAGGACAGTTCGCCAGTTCATAAGCCTCGCATGGGCAGAACAGCACCGCACCATGGGCAGATGCCCTGGGTGATGCTCTCACGCTCCATCATGCCGTCCCCACGCCGCCCAAAGGTTATCACACATGAGAGCCTTCGCTATCATGCGGCCATGACCTCCCGCCGTTCCCTCGGTGACTTCGGCGAGCGCGTAGCCATAGCGCATCTCGAGGCGAAGGGCTACCGCGTCCTCGCCACCAAGTTCCGCGTGCGTGAGGGCGAGGTGGACATCGTCGCTGAGCGCGACGGCGTCGTCGCCTTCGTCGAGGTGAAGACCCGCCGCGGCGACGCCATGGGCGCCGCCATCGAGGGCGTCGATGCGCGGAAAGCCCAGCGCCTGCTCCTCGT